>NZ_JASHKX010000026.1:0-93401 GCF_030058635.1 Rhodococcus sp. IEGM 1305 | reverse complement strand
GCCGATCCCGACAGCCCGGTCGACGACATCGACCTCCTCGACCCCGACGAAAAACAGCTGATCCTCGAGGACTGGAACCACACCGATCATGCGACAACCACCGACACACTGGTGTCGATGTTCGGTGCGCAGGTCACGCGCACACCCGACGCGCCCGCGGTGGTGGACGGAAACCGAACACTGTCCTACGCCGAGTTCGATGCACGCGTCAACCGCCTCGCCCGACACCTGATCACCCAGGGCGTGGGCCCGGAAACCATCGTGGCACTACGGATGCGCCGCTCCCTCGACTTCGTCGTCGGCGTCTACGCCACCCTCACCGCCGGTGCAGCTTATCTGCCCATCGACCCCCACCACCCAGCCGAGCGCACACACTTCATACTCGCAGTGGCGCAACCCACCTGCATGCTGACCACCACCCACGACGACCAAGACGATCCGCCCGACCCGGTACCGGTCCTCCACCTCGACACCATCGATCTGTCACCGCTGTCCGCGATGCCGGTGACCGACGCGGACCGCCGCGCACCGCTACGCCCGCAGAACACGGCCTACGTGATGTTCACCTCGGGATCGACCGGCCGCCCGAAGGGAGTGACCGTAGCGCACAGCGCGATCGTCAACGAGGTGCAGTGGGTTGCGTTCGACTACGGCTTGGGTGACCGTCTTCTGCAGAGCAACGCGGTGACCTTCGACGCATCGACTCCCGACCTCTTCGCACCGCTGCAGGTCGGGGGCTGCGTGGTCTTGGCAGGGCCCGACGGCCAACGCGACCCCGACTACCTCGCCGAACTCATCCGCACCCAAGCGATTACCCACATGTCGTCGGTGCCGACGGTACTGACCGCCCTGATGGCCGGCCGATCACCCGACGTCCTCCGCGGCGTGCGGGTGGTCTACCTCGGCGGTGAAACGCTGTCCGGGCAGACAGTCGCGCGGTTGGCGGAGTTCGGCCCGGCGACGGTATGGAACCAGTACGGGCCCACCGAAACCACCGTCAGCGTCATCTGCCACCGCTGCACCCAACACGAAGAGAGCGTGGTGCCCATCGGCACACCCCAGATCAACTGCCACGCCTACGTGCTGGACCACCGCTTGCATCCGGTACCGGTGGCGGTGGTGGGCGAGTTGTATGTGGCCGGGGTCCAGCTGGCCCGCGGATACCACAACCGGCCCGCACTGACCGCCGAACGGTTCGTCGCCAACCCCTACGGCCCACCCGGCCAACGCATGTACCGCACCGGCGACCTCGTCCGCTGGCACCCCGACGGCAACCTCGAATACCTCGGCCGCCGCGACCTCCAAGTCAAAATCCGCGGCCACCGCATCGAACTCGGCGAAATCGAAGCCACCCTCACCACCCACCCCGACATCACCCACGCCGCAGTGACAGTCCACCACGACCACCACACCGGCGACCAACTCGTCGGCTACGTCGTCCCCCGCGATGGCGCCCGCCTCGACCCGGCTCGTGTCCGCGTGCTGGTCGCGGAGCGCCTCCCCGACTACATGGTGCCCTCACCGATTACCGTGCTGGATCGATTGCCGTTGACGGCCAGTGGGAAGGTGGATCGGCGGGCGTTGCCGGCACCGGTATTTCCGGTGCCGCAGTACCGGGCGCCGGTGACGGTGGCGGAGGGGGTCGTTGCCGGCGTGTTCGCAGATGTCCTCGATCGCGAGAGGGTCGGGCTCGACGACGACTTCTTCGCCCTGGGCGGCAACTCGCTGCTCGCGACGCAGGTGGTGTCGCGGCTCAGTGTGGCGATGGATGCGCGGGTACCGATGCGAGTGCTGTTCGAGGCGTCGTCGGTGCAGGCACTGTCGACGTGGCTCGAATCCCGGGCCGCTGCGGGTGCACGCACACCCCTGGTTCCGCGGACCCGCCCCGAACACATCCCGCTATCGTATGCGCAGCAACGCATCTGGTTCCTCAACCGGTTCGACCCACACTCACCGGTCTACAACATCCCGTTCGCCGTGCGCCTGTCGGGAACCATGGACACAGCCGCACTACTGGCAGCGATCGCAGACGTCGTGGACCGGCACGAAACCCTCCGGACGATCTACCCCGAATCCGAGACCGGCCCGCACCAAGTGATCGTCCCGGCGGCCGAGATCAGCGGCGGATTCGCCACCGCCGCGGTGACCGAGAACGAGCTCGCCACGCGACTGCTGTCGATGGCCTCCGCCGAGTTCGACGTCACCACATCGGTGCCGGTGCGGGCCGCCCTGTTCGCCACGGCCGACAACGAGCACGTGCTCGCCGTGGTGCTGCACCACATCTGCGCCGACGGCTCCTCGATCGCCCCGCTGGCCCGGGACGTGATGGCCGCCTACACGGCCCGAACCGGCGGACACACGCCATCGTGGCCACCACTGGCTGTGCAGTACGCCGACTACACCCTGTGGCAACGCGAACTACTCGGCTCCGACGACGACCCGAACTCGTTGCTCGCGCAGCAACTGACCTACTGGCGTTCCACACTCGACGGTCTGCCCGAACAGCTCGAACTGCCCGGGAACCGAACGCCGCCCGCCGTCACCCACCGTGGACGAACACACACGTTCACCATCGACGCGCCCACCCACCGCGCGGCAGCCGAACTCGCACGACAGCACACCGCGACCGTGTTCATGGTGCTGCACACCGCATTCGCGATATTCCTGGCCCAGATGTCGGGAACCGGGGATATCACGATCGGCACCCCCGTCGCCGGCCGCGGCGACCCGGCCCTCGACGACCTGGTCGGCATGTTCGTCAACACCCTCGCACTGCGAATCCCAGTCGATGCTGCCAGCAGCTTCACCCAACTGCTCACAACGGTGCGAGAAACCGACCTGGCCGCATTCGAGCACGCCGACGTGCCGTTCGAACGGGTGGTACAAGCCCTCAACCCGGCACGATCGACCACCCGACACCCCCTGTTCCAGGTGATGCTCGTCTTCCAGAACCAAGAGCACCCGAAGATCGAACTGGCGGGACTGACCGCCCGTATCGAGGACATCGACCACGCCGCCACCCAGTTCGACCTCACGCTGACGGTGACTGAACGCGTCGACCGCGATGGTGCCGCTCAGGGTTTGACCGCCGCGCTGACATACGCGCAGGACCTGTTCGACGAGAACATCGTCCGCGGCTTCGCCGACCGATTCACCCGGCTCCTCGAGGCAGCGGTGGCCGATCCCGACAGCCCGGTCGGCGACCTCGACCTCCTCGACGCCGACGAAAAACAGCTGATCCTCGAGGACTGGAACCACACCGATCATGCGACAACCACCGACACACTGGTGTCGATGTTCGGTGCGCAGGTGACGCGCACACCCGACGCGCCCGCGGTGGTGGACGGAAACCGAACACTGTCCTACGCCGAGTTCGATGCACGCGTCAATCGCCTCGCCCGACACCTGATCACCCAGGGCGTGGGCCCGGAAACCATCGTGGCACTACGGATGCGCCGCTCCATCGACTTCGTCGTCGGCGTCTACGCCACCCTCACCGCCGGTGCAGCTTATCTGCCCATCGACCCCCACCACCCGGCCGAGCGCACACACTTCATACTCGCAGTGGCACAACCCACCTGCATGCTGACCACCACCCACGACGACCAAGACGATCCGCCCGACCCGGTACCGGTCCTCCACCTCGACACCATCGATCTGTCACCGCTGTCCGGGGCGCCGGTGACCGACGCGGACCGCCGCGCACCGCTACACCCGCAGAACACGGCCTACGTGATGTTCACCTCGGGATCGACCGGCCGCCCGAAGGGAGTGACCGTGGCGCACAGCGCGATCGTCAACGAGGTGCAGTGGGTGGTCGAGGCGTTCGATCACCGTGCCGGTGACCGACTTCTGCAGAGCAACGCGGTGACCTTCGACGCATCGACCCCCGACCTCTTCGCACCGCTGCAGGTCGGGGGCTGCGTGGTCTTGGCAGGGCCCGACGGCCAACGCGACCCCGACTACCTCGCCGACCTCATCCGGGCACAGAAGGTCACTCACGTGGCGTCGGTGCCGACGATACTGACCGCCCTGATGGCCGGCCGATCACCCGACGTCCTCCGCGGCGTGCGGGTGGTCTACCTCGGCGGTGAAACGCTGTCCGGGCAGACAGTCGCACGGTTGGCGGAGTTCGGTCCGGCGACGGTATGGAACCAGTACGGGCCCACCGAAACCACCGTCAGCGTCATCTGCCACCGCTGCACCCAACACGAAGAGAGCGTGGTGCCCATCGGCACACCCCAGATCAACTGCCACGCCTACGTGCTGGACCACCGCTTGCATCCGGTACCGGTGACGGTGGTGGGCGAGTTGTATGTGGCCGGGGTCCAGCTGGCCCGCGGATACCACAGCCGACCCGCACTGACCGCCGAACGGTTCGTCGCCAACCCCTACGGCCCACCCGGCCAACGCATGTACCGCACCGGCGACCTCGTCCGCTGGCACCCCGACGGCAACCTCGAATACCTCGGCCGCCGCGACCTCCAAGTCAAAATCCGCGGCCACCGCATCGAACTCGGCGAAATCGAAGCCACCCTCACCACCCACCCCGACATCACCCACGCCGCAGTGACAGTCCACCACGACCACCACACCGGCGACCAACTCGTCGGCTACGTCGTCCCCCGCAATGGCGCCCGCCTCGACCCGGCTCGTGTCCGCGTGCTGGTCGCGGACCGCCTCCCCGACTACATGGTGCCCACCCCCATCACCATCCTCGACGCACTACCCCTGACCGCCAACGGCAAGATCGACCGGCGAGCACTCCCCGCACCAGCACCGTTGAAGCGACAGTTCCGACCACCGGTCACCCCCACCGAACAGACCATCGCCGACGTCTTCACCGACGTCCTCGGCCACGACCGAATCGGACTCGACGACGACTTCTTCACCCTGGGCGGCAACTCGCTGCTCGCCATCCAGGTCAGTGCGCGGCTGCGAGAGGCTCTCGACGTCGAGATGCCAGTGGCATGGCTCTTCACTGGCGCCACGGTGGAAGCGATCGCCAGTAGAGTCGAGGCGGTCTCCGACGGGTCGACACCTATTGCGCCGACCGGACCTTCGGCATTCGACGTCCTGTTCCCGATCACATCAGCTGGAGATTCCGACCCGATCTTTTGCATACACCCGGCTAGCGGATTGGCCTGGTGCTACGCAGGTTTGGCTCGATACACCGAACCGAGACAGCGAATCTACGGGCTGCAATCCCCCGAACTCGTCGAAGACGACCCGCATCCCCGTTCCATCGAACAGTTGGCGGAGCACTACGTCCGGGAGATCCAGGCCGTGCAACCAGACGGGCCGTATCACCTGCTCGGCTGGTCCTTGGGCGGAGTTATTGCCCACGCCGTAGCCACACGATTTCGCCTTCTCGGGAAGCAGGTCTCGATGCTGGCGATGCTGGACAGCCGGTTCCGCGAAGCGCAATCGACTGCAAACCAGGAATTCACTGTTGAAGACATCCTGGTCGAGCTAGCCGATCTGTTTGGATTCGGTGCCGAAGACTTCGATGCCGCGGGGAAAACCATGTCGGCTGAACAAGCGACCGAACTGATTCATCTGCGAACCGGAGCATTCGAGTTTCTCCAGCCATCACACGTGAAGCGGATCGTCGAATCCTTCAATGACGCGCCACGGTTGGTCGCCGACTACCACCCCGCCGTGTTCGACGGAGACATGGTCTTCTTCGCCGCCGCAGCTGGCGAGATGACCCGAGAGGTTGCCGAAAGTTGCTGGCAACCATACATAACTGGTTCAATCGACTACTATCCCATCGATGCCACGCATATTCGTATGACCACGCCGCGAGCGTTGGCGGACATTGCACGAGTTCTCAACACCTACCTCGTCGACGCTGTCAGTTAGCGGCGCCTCCCCGTGTCAAACGAACTACTCGATGGTGCAACGAACGCATGAAATCGCCATCTCGCGATCCAGCCGGACAAGGCGCAGCTGATTCCGTCGACCGCGACGGCGCGGTTGCTGCCCGAGACGCTATTCGGCGAACGCTATGTGTCGCTCATCGTTCCCGAGGGCGACACGGCTCCGCCGATCCAGGCCGGCGGGACACGCTGGCGAACACACTCGGCGTGCAGTTCATCAACCCGAAAGGTCGCTACCTGCCCAACCAGGACGAGCCGCGCCTGCTCGACAATCGCGGACCGGCCTGCTACGACGTCACCGGGGTCCACGATCAGGTCCCGGGATACGGAGCCCAGATCACGCCCGCAAGTTACGCGGGATCGAAGATGCAGGCGCCCCGACCATGAGGGGAACCGAAGTGGCCTGCGAGTGACGACGCTCCTGGGACCGTCGCCCGGTTTCCGGACGGTAGATCGTCAGATCGCCGCCGCGAGGACCTCGACTCCCGGTCCGTGGAGGTCGTCCAGCGCCACCCTCCGACCGGAGACGGCCAGGAGAAGCGAAAGGGCGGTGCCGCTCACCTCGGGGCCGTCGCCGATCGACATCTCGACGTCCGCTGCCGTCAGCCGGACGCGGGCCACGAGTTCTTTGGCGCCGCCGAAGGACGCCGGGGTGCGCGTCTGCAGGCGGAGCGATCTGTCGACGGCCTCCGCCGGGTAGGAGCGGGTGAGTCCCAAGGGCCGACGGATGTCCTCACCGTGGACGATCTCCTCGACGAGCCGGCTGTCGAGGGGCGCCGGAGGCGTCGACGTGCGCGACGCCACCCGACGAAGCCGCTCCAATGTCTCCTGCGGTGAGGCACCGCGCTCGCGTTCCACGCCGCGTGCGTTCTGGCGGTCGAAGTCGAATCGCGCCCGGGCGAGGCCGACCATGAAACCGAGGCGCGTCGTCCGAGCCGTGTCGACCAGGTGGGCGACCACGTCATGCACCGTCCAGTCGCCGCAGAGCGACGGCTCGTCCCACCGTGCCGCGTCGAGACTCCCGAGGTCGTCGATCAGCGCCGCACGCTCCGCGTGCACCATCGACCAGACATATTCCACAGCTCGCTCCTTCGGTCGGCCACATCGTATGCACGGTAAGACTCGTCGAGACACGGAATCTCATCGCTGCTCGGGGAACGACCGAATGAGAGCCGACCCGCATGGTCAGCTGTCGATGGTGAGCACGTCTGCGAGGTTGTCCAAACTTGCCCGCACCGTGCGTGAGTACGCCTTCGCGACTATCGGGTCGGCCAGCTTGCCGAAGATTCCTCCGAGGCCACTTTCGCTGTCGGTCCGATAGGTGAACAGGGTGCCGCCGTCGACTTCCTCGAGCCTCGTCGTCGCGGTGAAGCCGACCTTGCTCTCCACCGACTTGGACGTGGCCATCTTCAACGGTTCGTACTCGACGAATTCGGTCACGGGTCGAGCCGCCTACCCAGAATGCGGGTTACCCCGCGCCACCGGGTGCCCACCCCGAGTTGGCCTCGTCACGCTCCTTGCTCGGTCGGGCCACGATGGAGACCGGTCTGTTTGATTCTCCCGCTATACCTGGTCGCTATCACTGATGGTTAGCGCGTCAAAGCGCTGGTAGCGGTGTAGACACGACAAGACCGCGAAGCGCCGGCGAATCCGGTGCTGGATCGATCCGCCGAGGAGCAGAGATGATCGAATCATGACAACGGATCGCCGTACGCTTCGGAACACCTTCGAGTTGGCCGCCGAGAAGTACCACGCCGCTCGGCCCAGCTATCCGTCAGCGCTCTACGACGAACTCGTCCTCACGTCCGGACTGCGCCCAGGTGACTCGCTACTGGAGATCGGAGGAGGTACGGGCAAGGCCACCGTCGAGCTCGCGCGGAGGGGCTTCACCATCACGTCGGTCGAACTCGGGCATGACCTGGCAGCGATCGCACGTGAGAATGTAGCGGCGTTCCCCAACGCCGAGGTGGTCTGCGCCGATTTCGAGCAATGGAGGCCTGCGCCAGGCGTGACCTACGACCTCGTATTCGCGGCAACCTCCTGGCACTGGATCGATCCCTCGACGCGATACATCAAGGCGGCCAGCCTCATTCGCCCCGAAGGACATCTGGCTTTTTGGGGTGCACAACACGTGTTCCCGGAAGGTGGGGACCCGATCTTTCGTGACATTCAGCCCGTCTACGAGGAGATCGGCGAAGGTCTCCCGGATACCGCGACGTGGGCGCGCCCGGGTGAGCTGGCCGATCATCGGGCCGAATTCGAGGAGAGCGGGTTCTTCGACAGCGTCGTGGTGCGTCACTTCGACTGGGAAGTCAGCTACGACGTGGACGGCTATCTCGACCTTCTCGACACCTTCTCCGGTCACATCGCGATGGCGAAATGGCAACGGGAACGGCTGCACAGCGAGATTCGTCGTCGAGTTGCCGAGCGGCCCGATCACCGCATCCGGCGGCACTTCGGCGCGGTCCTGCACATTGCCCGCCGTCGCAGCTGATCTTCACGCATTTCGCGCCAGACGGCCGAACGACCCGACCGACTCTCCGGTCAAGCCCGGGGCGCATCACAGGCTTCGGTGTGGCCGTCCAACGCACATAGGCGAAGGCGGCTTGGTTCCGCACCTCCGAACAGTGCGACTGCCAACCCCAGAACACCTCCACTGCCGGCCAACACCGCACCGAGTAGGAACATTCCACTCATCAGACCCTCCCCTCTGTCCTGTCCCCATTACAGCAGGCCCCCACCCGGACAGGGGCTCCGGCCTGCCGGAGAGATCCCAACTCCCGCTTCAGCAGGACTCGACGGCGACGACGCGACGTGCGGTTGTCGATGGGAGGAGCGCGAGGACGAGGGCCAGCACCGTCAGGACGAGGACCAGGACGGCCACGTAAAACCATTGTCCGTTCGCCCAGGCGATTCCTCCGACCCAGCCGAACAGGCTGGAGCCGGCGTAGTAGGAGACGTTGTACAGCGCCGTCGCCTGTGCGCGACCCGTTGTCGCGTGGGCGCCGACCATGCCGGATGCGACGGCATGGCCGACGAAGAGTCCGCCGGTGATCGCGGCCACGCCGAGGAGGATCAGGACCAGCGATCCGGCGACGCTGAGCATCGTCCCACCTGCCATGAAGGCACAGGCCGACACGAGCACGGTTCGGTGACCGAACCGGCCAACCACCCAGCCGGCGGCGCGAGAGCCCGCCGTGCCCGCCAGATAGGCGAGAAAGATCAGCGACACCACCGTGGGCGCGAGGTGGTACGGAGCGGCCTCGAGGCGGAAGGGGAGGTAGTTGAAGACGGCCACCATGCCGCCGACGAGTAGCGCACCGATGCCGAACAATGCCAGCAGGCGGGTATCCCGCAGGTGGATGGCAAGGATCCCGGTGGACGGGACGGCCACTCGCCGCCCCCGACCGGCGGGAAGCAACGCGATCAGGATGGCCATCAGGATCGCCAGACCTACGCCGAGGATCGCCAATGCCGGACGCCACCCGAGGTGATCGGCGACCGGGACGACCAGAAGTCGACCGCTCAAACCACCCAATGATGTTGCTGCCACGTAGGAACCGGCCAATGCCGCGGTCCGCGCCGGCGCGGCGACCTCGTGGAGCAGTGTCATCGCCAGCGCCGGCAGTCCCCCGAGCGCCACCCCTTGGACGAATCGTCCCGCCACCAGCGCGTCGAACGTCGGGAGCCAGGGGACGGCCACGGCGAGCAGTCCCGCGGTTGCCGCCGCGTACCGCATCGCGGTGGGGCGCCCCACCCGATCCGAGAACCGGGCCCACGGCAGAACCGACAACGCCAGCCCGAGCGTGGCCGCCGAGACCAGGAGAGAAGCCTGCGCCGGGCTCACGGACGCGTCGTGCCCGATCTGCGTGAGGAGCCCTTGAGGCGCGTACATCAGGGCAAAGGTCGCCACACCGGCACACCACAGCGCAGCCGAGAGTCGGCGGTCCGGATTGCCCGTCGGCGGCGTGGGCTGCAGGGCAGTCGCTGCGCGGGTCTCCTTCTCCGTGAGGTGTGTGGCGGGCATGGAGTCGACGTTAGATCCGAAGAACTGATGAATCCAATGCAGAACCATCCATCGACTCATACAGTTGAGTCATGAATAGCGAGACCGTCAAGGCGCTGTTGCCGCACCTCCCCGTCCTCGTCGCCCTCGGCGAAGTCGAACATGTGACTGTCGCTGCCGCGATGCTCGGGATGCCCCAGCCCACGGTCAGCCGGATAATCCGCCGACTCGAAAAGCAACTCGACATCTCGCTCCTGGAACCGGACGGCCGCGGCGTGCGCCTGACCGATGCCGGCCGGACACTGGTGCCTTACGCACAGCGCGCACTCGAGGCGGTGGTGGACGGCCTCGACGCCGTGCAGTCCGAAGACCGACAGGCGCGGGCCACCGTTCGCGTCGCCTTTCAGATGTCGCTCGGCGAGCACCTCGTGCCCGAGTTGATTCGCACCGTCCGCGCGACGGATCCGACGATCCGGTTCGTCCTCAGTCAGGGCGCGCGCCGCACGTGCCTGGACACCCTCCTCAACCGTGAGGCCGATATCGCGCTCGCCTCCCGTCTCACCCCACCGCCCGAGGGCCTGACGGTCACGCCGCTGTTCGAACAGCCGCTCGTCGTCCTGGTGCCCTCCGAACACCCGCGGGCCGCATCGACCTCGACGACGATCCGTGACCTCGCCTCCGAGCCGATCGTCACTCTCAAGCCGGGCTACGGACTCCGGGGATCGCTCGACGACCTGTTCGCCCGAGCCGGTGCCCTACCCACGATCGCGTTCGAAGGAGAGGACGTGCACACCGTGCACGGCCTGGTCGCATCCGGCTTGGGCGTGGGCATCGTGCCGGCCACGGATACTCCCCCACCCGGGTGCGCGCAGATTCGCCTCGACGATCCCCGAGCCTTCCGCGACATCGGTGCCGCGCGCCTACCCGGTCCCCCGAGCGTCGCGGTCACCACGGTTATCGCTGCCCTCATAACGCTCACGTCGACGGAGAGCGGGGAGACCCCGTGAACCGCGAACATCTCCAACACGATTACGGCCTCCGTTTCGACTGGGGCCTGCCGGGGGCGAAAGCCGTCGGCGCCGACGCCGACGTCGCGGTCGTAGTGGACGTCCTGTCGTTCACCACCACACTCACCGTTGCGGTCGACGCCGGCATCGACGTCCTGCCCTACCGGTGGAACGACGATTCTTCCGAACGCTACGCCCGTGACTCGGACGCGGTCCTCGCCGTCGGACGCAACCGGGCGGCGAACGGGCAGATCAGTTTGTCGCCGAATACGATTCGACGGACCGCGGCGCCGCGCAGGTTGGTGCTTCCCTCGCCGAACGGATCGACCATCAGCTTCGAGCTCGGCACCGGAATCGGCGTGTGCGTCGGGGCGTCCCTACGGAATGCGACCGCTGTTGCAGACTGGATCGCCCGGCACTGCACGTCGACGTCGGTGGTGTCGGTGATCGCCGCCGGGGAGAAATGGCCGGGCGGCGAACTCCGGCCGGCGATCGAGGATCTGTGGGGCGCGGGCGCCGTGCTGTCCGCTCTGACGGCGATCGGTCGGGGCGCTGACGCGTCGCCGGAAGCCCTGGCGGCGATGACCGCCTGGCGCGGTGTCGCGGACACCCTCCCGCAGTCCCTCGCGGCGTGTGCGTCGGGACGGGAGTTGCGTGCCTCGGGATACCCGCAGGACGTCGTAATCGCCGCCGAGGTGGACCGGAGCACCGCCGTCCCGGTCCTCGAAGATCGCGTCTTCCGAGCGGCTGCGCAATAGAGTGAGCGCCATGTTCGATACCTGGGACGCCGACGCTCCTGGAGTCCTCCGCCTGCCGTCCGGGCGGCTGGTCCGCGGCCGGGGGCTGAGGCGACCACTCCCCGACGGTCCCCTCCCCGATTTCGCCGTCTACCTGCTGGGGCGGACGCCGCCGCCGGTGCAGTGGGACTCACGGTGGGTCCGCTGGCCCGACTTCGCGTTGCCGCGGGACCGCGACGACACCCTCGATGCGCTGGGTGAGGTGTGGCGCCGCGCCGCGACGGAACGGGTGGAGTTGGCATGCGGGGGCGGTCGCGGCCGGACGGGCACAGCCCTCGCCTGCATCGCCGTGCTCGACGGGGTCCCGGCGCGGGACGCCGTCGCGTACGTCCGGCAGCACTACCACCGTCACGCGGTCGAGACACCGTGGCAGCGGCGGTATGTCGGACGGTTCACCGCGGCACCGTCCTCCTGACGCACCCGACACGAAGACGCCGACGGCCCCGCACGAGATTCGTGCGGGGCCGCCGGCGTGGTGACCGGGAGAAGGCTACTTCTCGGCAGCCGCCTCTTCGCTCTGCTCGGCCGGAGCCGCAGCGCCGTCTTCTTCGACGGGGATCAGCGAGATCTTGCCGCGGTTGTCGATGTCGGCGATCTCGACACGCAACTTCGAGCCGACGCTCACGACGTCCTCGACCTTGGCAATGCGCTTGCCGCTGCCCAGCTTCGAGATGTGCACCAATCCGTCGCGGCCGGGGAGGAGCGACACGAACGCACCGAAGGCGGTGGTCTTGACGACCGTGCCCAGGAAGCGCTCGCCGACCTTCGGCAGCTGCGGGTTGGCGATGGCGTTGATCATGTCGATCGCGGCCTGCGCGGACGGGCCGTCCGTCGCACCGACGAACACGGTGCCGTCATCTTCGATGGAGATGTTGGCGCCGGTCTGCTCGGTGATGGAGTTGATCATCTTGCCCTTGGGGCCGATGACCTCACCGATCTTGTCGACGGGGACCTTGATGGCCGTGACGCGCGGGGCGAACGGGCTCATCTCGTCGGGGGTGTCGATGGCCTCGGCCATGACCTCGAGGATCGTCGCCCGCGCATCCTTGGCCTGCGACAGCGCGCCGGCGAGGACCTTGGACGGGATGCCGTCGAGCTTCGTGTCGAGCTGCAGGGCCGTGACGAAGTCCTTCGTGCCCGCGACCTTGAAGTCCATGTCGCCGAACGCGTCCTCGGCACCGAGGATGTCGGTGAGCGCGACGTAGCGGGTCTCACCGTCGACCTGGTCGGAGACGAGGCCCATGGCGATACCGGCGACCGGAGCCTTCAGAGGCACACCGGCGTTGAGCAGCGCGAGCGTCGACGCGCACACGGAACCCATCGAGGTGGAGCCGTTGGAGCTGAGAGCCTCCGAGACCTGACGGATGGCGTACGGGAATTCCTCGACGCTGGGCAGCACGGGCATGAGTGCCCGCTCCGCCAGCGCGCCGTGACCGATCTCGCGGCGCTTCGGGGAACCGACGCGTCCCGTCTCACCGGTGGAGTACGGCGGGAAGTTGTAGTGGTGCATGTACCGCTTGGTCGTCTCGGGTCCGAGGGAATCGACCTGCTGCGCCATCTTCACCATGTCGAGGGTGGTGACACCCAGGATCTGGGTCTCGCCGCGCTCGAACAGAGCGGAACCGTGGGCACGCGGAACGATGGCGACCTCGGCCGACAGCGAACGGATGTCCGTGATGCCACGGCCGTCGATGCGGAACTGGTCGCGCAGAATGCGCTGACGGACCAGCTTCTTCGTCAGCGAGCGGAACGCCGCGCCCAGTTCCTTCTCGCGACCCTCGAAGTTCGGGGCGACCTGCTCGAGGACCTCGACCTTGACCTCGTCGGTCTTGTCGTCGCGCTCCTGCTTGCCCGCGATGGTCAGTGCCGCGCTGAGCTTCTCCGCTGCGGCGGCCTCGACGGCTGCGAACACGTCGTCCTGGTACGCCGGGAAGACGGGGAAGTCACCGGTGGGCTTGGAGGCCTTGGCCGCGAGCTGCTGCTGCGCGGTGCAGAGGCGGGCGATGAACGGCTTGGCGGCCTCGAGGCCCTCGGCCACGATCGCCTCGGTGGGAGCCTGTGCGCCACCGTCGATCAGGGAGATCACGTTGTCGGTGGCTTCGGCCTCGACCATCATGATCGCGACGTCGGCGTCGTCACCGCTGCCGGAGACGATGCGACCCGCGACGACCATGTCGAAGACGGCGTTCTCGAGCTGCTCGACGGTGGGGAATGCGACCCACTGGCCGGCCTTGTTCTCGTCCGAGGTGATGAGCGCGACGCGCACACCGCCGACGGGTCCGGAGAACGGCAGTCCGGCGATCTGGGTGGAAGCAGACGCGGCGTTGATCGCGACCACGTCGTACAGGTCCTGCGGGTTCAGGCTCATCACCGTGACGACGACCTGGATCTCGTTGCGCAGACCGTCGACGAACGACGGGCGCAGCGGGCGGTCGATCAGGCGGCAGGTCAGGATCGCGTCCGTGGAGGGACGGCCCTCACGACGGAAGAACGAGCCGGGGATACGGCCCGCCGCGTACATGCGCTCCTCGACGTCCACCGTCAGGGGGAAGAAGTCGAAGTGCTCCTTGGGGTGCTTGCTGGCGCTCGTCGCGGACAGCAGCATCGTCTCGTCGTCCAGGTAGGCGACGACGGCGCCGGCGGCCTGCTGCGCGAGGCGACCGGTCTCGAAACGAATGGTGCGGGTTCCGAAGGACCCGTTGTCGATCACGGCGGTGGATTCGAACACGCCCTCATCGACCTCTACTGCGGAATTCTCTGTCATCTCTTCTTTTCACTTCCCTCTCGTCTTCGCCGTACCCGCGGGGGCGTTCTCACCCTCCTGGCGAGAACTGCGCACCTGAGGGACATCCCCCTCTCGAGTTCTCGGGATGTCGCTGTGCGGAGGCGGCCGTCGATCGAAGTCCCCCGGACCGTGTCCGGAAGACCACTACCGAAGACCGACACCACATTCTCGGGTGCATACGGTAGTGCTGCCCTCGGCAGCTAACGCCGATAGCCAGCGAGGCCCAGTCTAAGCAAGGCCCCGCCGGCTACCGGAGTGATTTGCGATCGAAATGACCGCTGTGTACGAAACTCAGCGACGCAGGCCGAGACGCTCGATCAGCGAGCGGTAACGCTCGATGTCGACCTTCTGGACGTACTTGAGCAGACGACGACGGCGTCCGACCAGCAGCAGGAGGCCGCGGCGGGAGTGGTGGTCGTGCTTGTGCATCTTGAGGTGTTCGGTGAGATCGACGATGCGCTTGGTGAGCATGGCCACCTGCGCCTCCGGCGAACCGGTGTCGGTCTCGTGCAGGCCGTACTCGCTCAGAACCTGCTTCTTTTCTTCGGTGGTCAATGCCACTGGTTCACTCCTGGTGATGACGTTCGCGTGCAAGGATCGAAACTCGGCGCGGCCACCGCGAACCGCAGCGCACGCCAGCGGTCTACTTTACCAGCTGAAATGGGACGGCTTTACCGCACGTCCTCCGACGCCGCCAGGATCGCACGCGCACGCTCGGCGTCCTTGCCCATCGCGACGATCAGGTCGTCGACCGAATCGAATTTTTCCATCCCGCGGAGCCGCTCCACCAGATCGACGGCCACGTGCTGGCCGTACAGGTCGGCTTCCCGGTCGAGGACGAAGGCCTCCACGGTGCGCGTCCGCCCGGAGAACGTGGGATTGGTGCCCACCGACACGGCGGCCATGTACCGCTCGCCGGAGGTGACCGTGCCCAGGTCGACTCCGTGTCCGAGCACGGTGAACCAGGCGGCGTACACGCCGTCCGCGGGAATCGCGGCATACATGGGCGGCGCGACGTTCGCCGTCGGATAGCCGAGCTGCCGTCCACGACCGTCGCCGTGGACGACGACACCCTCGACGCGGTGCGGACGGCCGAGGGCCTCCGTCGCGGCGGCCATGTCGCCGGCGTCCACGCACGACCGGATGTAGGTGGACGAGAACGTGACCGCGTGCTCCGCGAGCAACGTCACACCGTCGACGGCGAACCCGAACCGGTCTCCGATCTGACGCAGCAGGTCGACGTTGCCCGCAGCCTTCTTGCCGAACGTGAAGTTCTCACCGACGACGACATCCGCCACGTGCAGGCGCTCCACGAGGATCTCGTGGGCGTACCGCTCCGGCGTCAACTTCATGAATTCGGCGGTGAACGGCATGACGCAGAACACGTCGATCCCCAGCTCCTCCGCGAGCTCCGCCCGGCGGGCGAGCGTCGTGAGCTGGGCGGGATGACTGCCCGGACGAACCACTTCCATCGGATGAGGATCGAAAGTCATGAGCACGCTGGGTATTCCACGCGTGCGGGCAGCCGCCACCGCTCGACTGATCAGTTGGGCGTGACCTCGGTGCACGCCATCGAATACGCCGATCGTGAGAACACAACGACCCCAGTCGGCAGGAACCTCGTCGAGACCACGCCATCTCAGCACGAGTGGCAGCCTACGGTGCCGCGCGCCGATGTTCATCTCCGGACCGGGTGTCCGGCCGCCCCGCGCGCCGGCGAAGCGCCACGACCTCGCGGTTCGTGGTCACCCGGGCCGTCCCCCGGCGACGGATCAGGTGTGTCGATGTGTCTCGGCGGTAAGACTTGCCTAAGCTCGTTGGCGTGGCCGTGAACAAGAATGACCAGAGCGTGACCGAGGACTCGACCTCCGAGACCGGGGCTCTCTCGGCAGTGGCGCAGGACTACCTCAAGGTCATCTGGACCGTTCAGGAGTGGTCGCAGGAGCGGGTGTCCACGAAATTGCTCTCCGAGAAGATCGGGGTGTCGGCGTCCACCGTGTCGGAGGCCATCCGGAAACTGTCCGACCAGGGTCTCGTCGATCACGCCCGATACGGGTCCATCGCCCTCACCGAGGCGGGGCGCGTCGCCGCCGTCGGAATGGTCCGCAGGCACCGCCTCATCGAGACGTACCTGGTGCACGAACTGGGATACGGCTGGGACGAGGTGCACGACGAGGCGGAGGTACTCGAACACGCCGTCTCGGATCTGATGATCTCCCGGATGGACGCCAAGCTCGGCCATCCCGAGCGCGATCCGCACGGCGATCCGATTCCCGCGGTCGACGGCTCGGTGCCCACTCCTCCGGCACGCCAGCTCAGCGACTTCGTCAACGGCGAGAGCGGCCGCATCGCCCGGATCTCGGACTCCGACCCGGCGATGCTGCGGTACTTCGACTCGGTCGGGGTGGCGCTGGACGTCACGATCACCGTGCTGGAGCGACGCGACTACGCCGGAACCGTCTCGATCCGGCTCGGCACGCACGACGACTCCATCGAGCTCGGAAACCCCGCCGCCCAGGCCATCTGGCTGGTGTGAACCGCTACCTCAGGGTCGCGGGGCGGACCACCATCACCGAGCTGGCCCGCCGTCCACGTTCCTGGAGCAGCGCGATCGTGTGCCCGCTCGGATCGATGGCAGCGTAGACGCCCTTGATACCGATCGGCTCGAGCCACCGGCCCTGACTGATCGATTCGGCCTCGTCCGCATCGATCTGCCGGTGCGGGAACGCGGTCTGCGCGGCGGCATCGATGTCGAGACTGACCCCCGGCTCCTCGGCCAGCTGTTCCAGCGTGCGCGCGTGCTCGAGCGTGAACGGTCCCACCCGGGTCCGTCGCAGCGAGGTGAGATGTCCGCCTACGCCGATCAGCGCGATCCCCAGATCACGCGCGAGGGCCCGGACGTACGTGCCGGAGGAACATTCCACCTCGACGTCGAGGTCGACGAACGTGCCCTCGGTTCGCCTCGCGACGACCTCGAACCGGGACACCGTGACCGAGCGGGGAGCGAGTTCGAACTCCTCGCCCGCACGGATCAGTGCGTGCGCCCGCCTGCCGTCAACCTTGATGGCGCTGACGCTCGACGGGATCTGCTGGATGTCTCCGGTGAGGGTGTGCACCTGCGCGGCGATCTCCTCGTCCGTCACGCCGGACGCATCGGCCGACGCCACGACCTCGCCCTCGGCGTCGTCGGTCGTGGTGGCCTGACCCAGCCTGATCGTGGCCGTGTACGCCTTGGTGGTCAGTGCGAGGAGCCCCAGCAGCTTCGTTGCCCGCTCCACACCGAGCACCAGCACCCCGGTGGCCATCGGGTCGAGAGTGCCCGCGTGCCCGACCTTCCGGGTGCCGAGCAGCTTGCGGCACCGGGCCACCACGTCGTGGCTGGTGACGCCCGCATCCTTGTCGACGATGAGCAGTCCGGCGCCGACGAGACCGGAAGAGGGCTTTTCACGTGCAGACACGAGGCCCGATTCTGCCAGCCGTCGTCACCGCACCGAAATCAGTGCACCGCACAGTACCGAAATCAGTGCACCGCAATGGCGGTGATGATCAGGCCGTCGGACACCATCCACCGTCCGTCGAACGACGCCAGCGGTGGGCCGTCGACCGTCTCTCCGGAGATCAGGAGATCCGAATGGAACGTGCCCGTGCCGTCCCCGGACGCCTCGAACGTGATGTGCGCGTCCTCGAACCCCAGCCACCGGGCGGTGAGCGGGAACCACGCCTTGTACGTCGCCTCCTTGGCGCAGAACAGCAGCCTGTCCCGGTGCACGGGACCGCCGGTGGCGGAGCGCCACAGCCCGGAGTCCGCCGCGCCCGACAGCCAGTCCCGTTCGGCGGGCAGACTCACCGCGTCCAGCACACCGTCGGGGAGCGCCTCGTGCGGTTCGGCGTCGATCCCCACGGACCGCACCTGCATGGCGTAGCCGAGCACCGCGCCGCGGTAACCGTCGCAGTGGGTGAGGCTTCCGACCACGCCGCGCGGCCACACGGGGGACCCCTTGTCGCCCCGCAGAACAGGGGCCTGGTCCACGCCCAGCTTCGTCATCGCCAGGCGGGCGCAATGACGTGCGGTGGTGAATTCGCGGCGCCGCTTCTCCACCGCCCTGCCGATGAGCGCCTCCTCCTGCGGGTGCGGACGCAGGCCCGGCGGATCGTCGAACAGTTCCGACGACACCACTCCGGCAGGCAGAATTCTCTCGATCACAGGGCCCCCCTCGCCCGCATCTTCTCCACTTCGGCTTCCTGTTCGGGGGTCACCTTGAAGTGGCCGCCCCACTTGTTCAGTGTTCCCGGCGGGTACTCCGGCACCGGGAGGATCTGCCGCAGGAGGCGGTCCGGGAGTCCCCGCCGCTGCCACTCCCGCGGGTAGCCCAGCGACACCTCTTCGAACCGCACCCCGTCGTAATAGGTGGTGCGCGGAATGTGCAGATGCCCGTACACGGCGCAGACGGCGTTGTACCGGGTGTGCCAGTCCGCGGTCAGTTCGGTACCGCACCACAGGGAGAACTCCGGGTACCACAGCACCTGCGTCGGTTGACGCACCAACGGGAAGTGGTTGATCAGCACGGTGCGGGTGCCCGTGGGCAGGGCGTCCAACCGGGCCTTCGTCGCCTCGACGCGGCTGCGACACCAGGCATCCCGGGTTCCGTACGGTTCGCTCGACAGCAGGAACTCGTCCGTGGCCACCACGTTCTTCTCGCGCGCGATCGCGAGACCTTCCTCCTTGGTGGTGGCACCGTCGGGCAGGAACGTGTAGTCGTACAGCAGGAACATCGGGACCAGGGTGATCGGGCCGTCCTCGGCCTCCCACACCGGGAACGGGTCCTCGGGGGTGATGACGCCGATCTCCCGGCACATGGTGACCAGGTAGTCGTAGCGGGCGGCGCCGTGGATCTGCACCGGGTCCTTCGCCGTCGTCCACAGTTCGTGGTTGCCGGGAACCCAGATGACCTCGGCGAAACGACTGCGCAGGAGTTTCAGCGCCCACCGGATGTCGTCGGTCTTCTCCGAGACGTCGCCCGCGACGATCAGCCAGTCCTCGGGCGAGTCGGGATAGATGTCCTCGGTGATCGGGCGGTTTCCCCGGTGCCCCACATGGACGTCGCTCACCGCCATCAGTTTGGGTGCCACGTCAACCACCTTTCCGATCGTGTTCCGCCGCCGGATCGCTGTCCGATCCGTGTCGTGTCTGCAGATCGGACCCGACCACTGCCCAGCGGCCCGTTCCGACGCGCCACACGACCGCGAGCATCCGAAGAAATATGAACACCGTGAGACCCGTCCAGATTCCCGCCAGGCCCCAGTCGTGCAGCATCGACAGCCAGATCAGTGGGAGGAATCCGACCAACGCGCAGAACAGCGTGGCATTCCGGAGGAAGGCGACGTCACCGGCCCCGAGCAGCACCCCGTCGAGGGCGAACACCACTCCGGCGACCGGCATGATTGCGACGAAGAACCACCACGCCACCGCCATCTCGTCGAGCACGGCCTGATCGGAGGTGAACAGTTCGGGGATCACCCCGTGGCCGAGGGCGAAGATCAGGGCGAGCCCTGTCGCGAAGATCGTGGACCATCGGGTGATGCGCCACGACAGTCGGGTGGCGCCCTTGGCGTGTCCGGCGCCCAGCGCGGCACCGACCAGCGCCTGTGCGGCGATCGCCAGGGAGTCGAGGGTAAGGGCGACGAGGTTCCACAGCTGCAGCACCACCTGGTGCGCGGCGACCGCCGCGGCACCGAACCGGGACGCGACTGCGGCAGCCGAGAGGAAACACGCCTGGAAGGCCAGGCTCCGCAGGATCAGATCCCGGCCGAGCACCATCTGGGCGCGCATGACGTGCCACCGCGGACGCAACGGCACCCGCTCGACCACCAGCGCTCCGACGAACAGGCTCGCGGACACCGCCTGACCGATCACGTTCGCGACCGCCGAACCCTCGAGTTCCAGCCGCGGCGCGCCCCACAATCCGTGCACCAGCACCGGGCAGGCCACGGCCGACACGGCGAGACCGGCGATCACGAAACGGAGGGGCCGCACCGTGTTCTGCACGCCGCGCATCCACCCGTTGCCCGCCATCGCGACGAGAATCAGCGGGGCCCCGAACACCGCGATCCGCAGCCAGCTCTCGGCGGCCGCCGCGATGTCGGAGCCGCCGGCGATCGCCGAGGTGACCGGCCGCGCGAACAGGTGGGCCAGCGCGATCACGAGCGCGCCGATGCCCAGTGCCAGCCACGTGGCCTGCACGCCCTCCCGGACCGCGCCGCGCTCGTCGCCGGCACCGTGCATGCGGGACGCACGCGCCGTCGTGCCGTAGGACAGGAACGTCAGCTGCGTGCTGACCTGGGCGAGGATGAGACCGCCGACGGCGAGGCCCGCGAGCGCCAGGGCGCCCAGCCGACCGACGACGGCGATGTCGAAGAGCAGATAGATCGGTTCGGCAGCGAGGACACCGAGCGCGGGCAGCGCCAGCCCGAACACCGTCCGGGCGGTCGCGTCGCCCGTGACTTCCGAGACGTCAGCCAACGAATTCGGACCTCAGCCGAGCGACTCGACGAGCGAGGTCACGATCTCGTCCGCAGAGCACTCGGCGGTGTAACCGGCGGCGAACCGATGACCGCCGCCGCCGAGATACCCGGCGACGACCGACACGTCCACGTCGGACTTCGATCGCAGCGACACCGACCAGGTGCCGTCCACCGCCTCCTTGAGGACGGCGGCGACCTCGGCCTCGGACGTCGTCCGGACGATATCGATGACGCTTTCGATCTCCTCCGAGCGGAGGTCTCCGATGTAGGCCCGCCGGATGACCGCGTACACCAGTCCACGCCCTCCCGCTGCGTCGGGGACGAGCGTCGCCGATCCGAGCACCGAGGACAGCATGGGCAGCCAGCCGAACGGGTGAGTGTCGAGCAGGCGCCGCGCGATGCGGGCTCCGTCGATTCCGGTGGCGAGCAGCCTCTCGGCCAGCGTGTGGGTGCCGGGCTGCACCCAGCGGAACGAACCGGTATCGGTCACGAGTCCCGCATACAGGCAGTGCGCGAGATCGGCGTCGATGTCCACACCCCACAGGTCGAACATCTGTGCCACGACAGCGGTCGTCGACTCCGCGGACTCGTCGATCAGGTTCATGCGACCGAAGCGGGTGTTGGACCGGTGGTGATCGATGACGAGGGTGTCGCCCGCGTTCGCGAGCCGGTCGGCGAGCTTCCCCAGACGCCCGGCACTGCCGCAGTCGACGGTCACGAGCAGGTCGACGTTGCGGCGCACCTGATCCGCCGGCACCAGCAGGTGGGTGCCCGGCAGTTCGCGCATCGACTCCGGTAGTTCGTCGGGCGCGCCGAAGGCGACCTGTACCGGAATCCCTTTGCGCTCGAGCACCAACGCCAGGGCGAGCCCACTGCCGATCGTGTCGGCATCGGGTTGGACGTGACACAGAATCGTCACCGACGTCGCGTTCTCGAGAACGGCGACCGCCTGCGGCAGAAACACCTCGTGACGATCGAGATCAGACAGGGACGTCTCCTGAGTGTGGGTCATGTCGGTTCGTGTCAGTCCGCCTGGCGGGAACCGGAGGGCTCGTCGACTTCCGCGTCGTCCGCGTCCTCGGCTCGGGGCTCCTTGTACGGGTCGGGGTCACCGGCCGGGGACGCACCGGCCGCGACACGCGCGACCTCGTCGTCGGCGGCGCGTGCGCGGGCGAGGAGTTCCTCCATGTGCCGCGCGGTGTCGGGGACCGTGTCCGCGACGAACGTCAGCGTCGGAGTGAACCGGACTCCGGTGCCTGCGCCCACCTTCGAGCGCAGAACGCCCTTCGCCTTCTCCAACCCCGCGGCTGCGGCGGCGAGGTCCGGTTCGGACTCGAGGTCGGCACCCATCACGGTGTAGTACACGGTGGCGTCGTGGAGGTCGGCCGTCACCTTGGTATCGGTGATCGTGACGAACGCCAGGCGAGGGTCCTTGATTTCGTGGTCGATCGCCGTCGCGACGATCGTGCCGATGCGCTTGGCGAGTTTGCGTGCCCGGGCGGGATCCACCATGACAATCAGACTCCTCTCCCTGGCCGCTGGATAAGTTGTGAAGTTGCGTGTGTAGCTGTAGTTCATTCTGCACGCCGGGCCGCGGATGCGGCGGGGCGGGCAGGGCACTCCGAGTCAGTCCTCGGGGCCGAAAATCCGTCGCCGGACCGCAAGGAGTTGCAGTTCCGGCAGCTCGGCGACGTGCCGTTCGCACGTGTCGAGTACCTCGTGTACGTGATCGACCGCCGAACTCGCCATCGTGACACCGAGCATCGACCGGCGGTACCGATCCTGTTCCCCGGTCTCCGCCGCCGAGACGCCGTAGCGTCGCAGCTCCGCCAGAACCGGTTTGACCATTGCACGCTTCTCTTTCAGAGATCGCACGTCACCGAGCAAGATGTCGAGCTCGAGCGCACCGACGTACAAACTTTCCTCCTTCGGGGAGACGTGCGCTCCCCCGGCCGAGTCGATCGGCCGGAGAAGCGCACGCCGGATGACGCTGCTGCGTCACCCCAAACGGATGGCGACTAGTCGCGCGGCTTTTCCCGAAGCTCGTAGGCCTCGATGACGTCACCGACCTTGATGTCGGAGTAGGTGAGCGTCAAACCGCACTCGTAACCCTCGCGTACCTCGACAGCGTCCTCCTTCTCCCGCTTCAGCGAGGAGATGGTGACGGTCTCGGCGACAACCGTGTTGTCACGCAGCAGCCGGGCCTTCGCATTGCGACGGATGGTACCCGAGGTGACGAGGCAACCGGCAATGTTGCCGACCTTGGACGAACGGAACATCGCGCGGATCTCCGCCTTGCCCAGCTCGACCTCTTCGTAGATCGGCTTGAGCATGCCCTTGAGAGCCTTCTCGACCTCGTCGATGGCCTGGTAGATCACTGAGTAGTACCGGATGTCGACGCCCTCGCGGTTCGCCAACTCGGTCGCCTTGCCCTCGGCGCGGACGTTGAACCCGATGATGATCGCGTTCGACGCGGCGGCCAGGTTGACGTTGGTCTCGGTGACGCCACCGACACCACGGTCGATGACCCGCAACTGCACCTCGTCGTCGATCTCGATGCCGTGCAGGGCCTCTTCCAAGGCCTCCACGGTTCCCGAGTTGTCGCCCTTGAGGATGAGGTTGAGCTGCGACGTCTCCTTGAGAGCCGAATCCAGGTCCTCGAGGCTGATGCGCTTGCGGCTCTTCGCGGCCAGCGCGTTGCGCTTACGCGCATTGCGCCGGTCGGCGATCTGACGGGCGATGCGGTCCTCGTCGACCACGAGCAGGTTGTCGCCTGCACCGGGGACCGACGTGAAGCCGACCACCTGGACGGGACGCGAAGGCAGGGCCTCGAGCACGTCGTCGCCGTGCTCGTCGACCATGCGGCGCACACGTCCGTATGCGTCGCCGGCCACGATCGAGTCGCCGACCCGCAGCGTTCCGCGCTGGATGAGCACGGTAGCGACGGGGCCGCGTCCACGGTCGAGGTGCGCCTCGATGGCGACACCCTGAGCGTCCATGTCCGGGTTGGCCCGCAGGTCCAGGGCAGCGTCCGCCGTCAACAGCACGGCTTCGAGCAGTGCGTCGATGTTGGTGCCCTGCTTCGCCGAGATGTCGACGAACATGGTGTCTCCGCCGTATTCCTCGGCGACCAGTCCGTACTCGGTGAGCTGCTGCCGGATCTTGTCCGGGTTCGCGCCTTCCTTGTCGATCTTGTTCACCGCGACCACGATCGGCACGTCGGCCGCCTGGGCGTGGTTGATCGCTTCCACCGTCTGCGGCATGACGCCGTCGTCGGCGGCGACGACCAGGATCGCGAGGTCGGTGGCCTTGGCACCACGGGCACGCATGGCCGTGAAGGCCTCGTGACCGGGGGTGTCGATGAACGTCACGAGACGCTCGTTGCCGTCGAGCTCGGTCAGCACCTGGTAGGCACCGATGTGCTGCGTGATGCCGCCGGCCTCGCCCTCACGGACGTTGGCCTTACGGATCGTGTCGAGCAGTCGGGTCTTACCGTGGTCGACGTGGCCCATGACGGTGACCACCGGCGGACGGGACTCGAGGTCCTCTTCGCCACCTTCGTCTTCGCCGTAGGTGAGGTCGAAGCTGTCGAGCAGCTCGCGGTCCTCGTCCTCGGGGCTGACGACCTGGACGACATAGTTCATCTCGCCGCCGAGCAGTTCCAGCGTCTCGTCGTTGACCGACTGGGTCGCCGTCACCATCTCGCCGAGGTTGAACAGTGCCTGCACCAACGCTGCGGGGTTCGCGTCGATCTTCTCAGCGAAGTCCGACAGGGATGCACCGCGGGCGAGGCGAATGGTCTCGCCGTTGCCACGGGGCAACCGCACGCCGCCGACGGCGGGCGCCTGCATCGAATCGTATTCCTGGCGCTTCTGACGCTTCGACTTGCGACCACGACGCGGGGCACCACCGGGGCGACCGAACGCACCTGCTGCCGCACCGCGCTGACCGGGGCGTCCACCGCCGCCGGGACGACCGCGGAAACCACCTGCGGGTGCTCCGCCACCGGGCGCGCCTGCGCCGGCACCGGGGGCTCCGCCACCGCGGTATCCACCGCCGCCGCCACCGGGACGACCGCCGGGGGCTCCGCCGGGACGGCCGGGACGACCGCCGGGAGCGGGACGTGCCGAACGTGCAGGCATCGCGCCCGGGTTCGGGCGAGGAGGCATCGAGCCGGGGCTGGGACGGGGACCGCCCTGACCGGGAGCCGGACGGGGACCGCCCTGACCCGGTGCCGGACGAGGTCCACCCTGACCGGGAGCCGGACGGGGACCGCCCTGACCGGGTGCCGGACGAGGTCCACCCTGTCCGGGAGCCGGACGGGGTGCACCCGGACGCGGTGCGCCGGGAGCGGGGCGGGGTGCCGGACGCTCGGCGGGAGCCGAGGAGTACGGGTTGTTACCGACACGCGGGGGCTTCGGGCCGGGACGGGGTCCGCCGGGCTTGGCGCCCGTGGACGGAGCCGCGGGTGCACTGGCAGCCGGGGCTGCGGGTGCGGCCGGAGCTGCGGGTGCGGCCGGAGCCGGGGCAGCCGGGGTGGGCCGACCGGGCTTGGGAGCATTGGTCGCCGGGGCAGCCGGGGTGGCTGCGCTTGCCGCGGGGGCGGCCGGAGCCGGGGCCTGCGCCTCGGGGGCTGCCGCAGCGGGTGCGGCCGGAGCCGGAGCCGGAGCCGGGGCTGCCGGCTTCGGGCCGGGACGGGGACCGCCCGGCTTCGCTGCGGTCGCCGGGGCGCTCGGCGCGGGTGCGCCGGGCTTGGCCGCCGGACGGGCTGCGGAATCGGCGGACTTCGCCGACGGGAAGGATTCCCGCAGACGCCTGGCGACGGGCGCCTCCACCGTGGAGGACGCCGACTTCACGAACTCGCCCTGCTCCTTGAGCGTTGCGAGTAGTTCTTTACTTGTGACACCGAGTTCTTTAGCCAACTCGTGCACGCGGGCCTTGCCTGCCACTGCTCTCCTCACTGATGAGGTCGAGCAGGAGGCTCCCCTGAGAGGGGCCCGCACGACCTCGGGTTATCTCCGATGGACGATCATCGCTGGTGCTTCACGGTGTGCTCATGAGTGCTTGTGCCTGTTCTGTTCGAGAGGTACTGCTCTGGGTGGGTGCCCTGCTCGTACCCAGTGGTCGACTTCTGACGTGTCGACACTTCCGGACACTCGCAGTGCTCTGCCGAATGCTCGGCGTCGTTCCGCGAGACTCAGGCAAGCCTCGACGGGGTGCAGCCACGCACCTCGACCGGGAAGCCTGCGCCTCGGGTCCGGGGCGAGAACATGACCTTGCGGCCCGCTCTCACTAACCACAACCCTGAGCAGATCGACAGCCAGCGCGCGCTCCCTACATCCTATGCATGTTCGGACCGGTGAACCGGTAGGAACGCGCGCAGAATCGGGATGCTCATGCTGAACCATTGACCACTCTACCGCCGACTCGCCCCGATCTCCGCATTCCCGGCTCAACGACTGGTCGCGGCGGGTCCGCCTGCCGACTCGGGGGCGGGTGCGGCGTCACTGCGGATGTCGATTCGCCACCCGGTCAAGCGCGCAGCAAGACGGGCGTTTTGCCCTTCCTTGCCGATGGCGAGGGACAGCTGGAAGTCCGGGACGACGACACGCGCGGCCCGCGCCTCGGGGTCCACGACAGTGACGGAGACCACTTTCGACGGCGAGAGCGCGTTGCCGACGAACCGGGCCGGGTCTTCGTCGAAGTCGATGATGTCGATCTTCTCGCCGGCCAGTTCGCTCATCACGTTGCGCACCCGCTGGCCCATCGGCCCGATGCACGCGCCCTTGGCGTTCAATCCCTGCACCCGCGACTGGACGGCGATCTTCGACCGGTGCCCGGCCTCCCGGGCGACGGCGATGATCTCGACCGAACCGTCCGCGATTTCCGGAACCTCGAGCGCGAACAGCTTTCGGACGAGGTTCGGGTGGGTGCGCGACAGCGTGATCTGAGGTCCGCGCTGCCCACGGGCCACACCGACGACGTAGCACTTGAGCCGCTCGCCGTGCTCGTAGTTCTCGCCGGGCACCTGCTCGGCGGGCGGGATCAGGCCCTCGGCGCCGCTGGCCTCGCTGCCGATCCGCACGACGACCATGCCGCGGGAGTTCGCGCGGGTGTCGCGCTGGATCACGCCGCCGACGATCTCACCCTCGTGGGTGGAGTACTCGCCGAAGCTCCGCTCGTGCTCGGCGTCCCGCAGCCGCTGGAGGATGACCTGGCGGGCGGTGGTCGCGGCGATCCGGCCGAAACCTTCCGGGGTGTCGTCCCATTCCTCGCCGACCATATTGCCGTCGGCGTCGACGTCGTGCGCCATCACCCGCACGATGCCGCTCTTGGTGTCGACGTCGATCCGCGCGTGCTGCTGATGCCCCTCGGTGTGCCGATAGGCGGTGAGCAACGCGGTCTGAATGGTCGAGATGACAGTCTCGATCGAGATGCCCTTGTCGGCCTCGATGGCGCGCAACGCCGCAATGTCGATATTCACTTGTCCAACCCCTCTACTACTTCTTCATCTTCCGACGCGTCTGCGTCCGCGGGTGCCACGCGACCTTCGGGAATCCCGCCGGCGAGTTCCAGCTCCCTCGGGTCGGGTTTCGAGAATTCCACCTGCACAACAGCTTTCTGAATGTCCGGGAGCGCGACGCGCCGAACCTCCGGGCCGGTGCGCGAGCCGATCACCACCGCGACCGAGTCGCCGTCGAGGACGCCGATCCGACCCACGACGGTCTCGTGCGCGAGATCGATACGCGCCTTGCGGCCGCGTGCCCGGCGCCAGTGCCGCTCGTGCGTGAGCGGCCGGCCGATACCGGGAGACGTGACCTCGAGCGTGTACGGCGACTCCCCGAAATCGGACACCGAATCGAAGACCTCGGAGATCTCGTGGCTCAGGTTCGCGACCGCGTCGAGTTCGAGTCCGGCGTCACTGTCCACCATGATCCGGACTGCGCTGTGCCGACCCGCGAGGGTGACTGCAACGTCCTCCAAGTCGTAGCCCTGGCGTTGCACCAGATCGGAGATGAGCTCCGTCACCCTCTCCTTGGATGGAACCGGCATCGGGGAAGCTCCTCGTTTCAGTTGTCGCTCGTCGTGTTCGTGGTCTGGCAGGTCATCGTGCTGCGCACGCAGCACCGCGAACCCGCCGGGACGGGTTCGAGCATCTAAGAGTAACGCCGATTCGAGGCATCCGTGACCAGCCCCGGTGCTCGATTCCCGGGATCGCGGCCCGACCTGGCACCATGGACCGGTGCTCATGCCCACCGTCTCCCGGCCCCCGACATCCGGTCCGGCCGTGTCCCGGCGCACCGCTCTCCGGTTCGCAGCAGCCTCGGCGTTCGGCGTCGCGAGCGTCTCCCTGCTGGCGGGGTGCGCCGACGACGCGGACTCCGACACCGAGGTCGATTCACTCGTCGCACAGTCGCGTCTGGCTCGTCGTGACGCCGCCGGCGCGGCGGCCACGATCGCGCTGCTCCCCGATCGCGGTGCGGCACTCGAACTCGTCCGCGCCCAGCGCACCGCACACGCCGACGCACTGGACGCCGAAATCGCTAGGGCTGCAGGAACTTACCCGGACGGTACCGCACCGACCACGTCCGCTCCCCCGTCGACGACACCGACCGCTCCGGCGCCGCCGCCCGGTCTCGATCAATTGCGGGCCGACCTGGCCGAGTCGCAGCGCAGCGCAGCCGATTCGGCGCGCACACTGACCGCCTACCGGGCGGGGCTCTGCGCGTCGATCAGCGCCGCGTGCGGAACGTATCTGGCGGTGGTGCTGCCGTGACGACACCCACCGAAGCCGAGGGTAAGAGCCTCGCCGACGCGCTGACCGCCGAACATTCCGCGGTGTTCGCCTACGGAGTGGTCGCCGCATTCTCGAATCCCACCCGGGCCACCCAGGTGGCCACCGCCGCCGCGGCCCACCGGGCGCGCCGGGACGGGCTCCTGGACACGCTGACCGCGGCAGGGCTGACGGCCCCGCCCGCCGAGGCGGGCTACACCCTGCCGTTCCCGGTCACCGATCCGATCACGGCCGCGCAGCTGGCGGCCCAGGTCGAGGCCGACACCGCCGTCGCGTGGCGGGCCGTCGTCGAACACGGTGAGACGGAGGACACCCGCACGCTCGGCGTCACCGCGCTGACCGAGGCGGCCGTCCGGGAGGCCACCTGGCGCGTGGCGCTCGGGACCGATCCGGTGACCGACCCGTTCCCCGGCGGACCCTGACGACGCGCAGGTTCCCGCCCACCGGGATTCTGCATCCACGCGGCGCGTTCCCGGCCTAGCGTCTCTCCCGACACGGTGAACGGCAACGGGAGGACGGCGGCGTGGACGAACGCTCGGTGGAGCAGCGTCTGGCGGACCTGGAGCGGATCGACGCGATCAAGGCGCTCAAGTACCGCTACTGGCGAGCGTGCGACGGCAAGGATCCGGACGCGTTCCGTGCCTGCTTCGTCTCGACCGGGGCGTCGATCGACTTCGGTCCGCTCGGCCGGTTCGACGACGCCGACCGGCTCACGGACATCTTCCGCAGGATCGCGCTCCACGAAGTGGACGGCAAGCACGTGATCCTCGACATGCACCACGGCTTCCATCCGGACATCGTGATGCACAGCAACACCGAGGCGTCGGGCGCGTGGACGCTGAAGTTCCGCCAGGTCGATCTGCTGAAGGGGACGGAGACCGTGTCCTCCGGCGAGTACGACGACGCTTACCGTCTCGAGGACGGCGGCTGGCGAATGTCACGATGCCACTTCACCACTCGATGGTCGATCACCCGCCCGCTCACCCAGGACACGGTGGTCGTCCAGTGAGCGCCGGGGTAGCCCTGGTCACCGGGGGGAGCCGCGGCGTCGGCAAGGGTGTGGCGACGGCGCTGGGAGCCGCCGGGTGGACCGTCTACGTCACCGGGCGCGGCCCGGTGACGGACGACAGCCCGCTGTCGGTGTCGGCGCGAACGGTCACCGGTGCCGGTGGGACCGGCATCGCGGTGGCCTGCGATCACCGCGAAGACGCAGATGTGCGTGCGCTGTTCGCCCGGATCTCGGAGGAGCAGGCCGGCCGACTCGACCTGCTGGTCAACAACGTGTGGGCGGCGCCCAAGGGATTCGGCGGGTTCAGCACGCCGTTCTGGGAGCGGCCGCTGGACGACTGGGACTCGCTGATCGGTGTCGGACTGCGCGCCCATTACGTCGCGTCCGTGGAGGCTGCGCGGATGATGGTGCCCCGCCGCTCCGGGTTGATCGCGAACATCTCGTCGTTCGGGACCCGCGGGCATCTGCACTCGGTGCTGTACGGCATGTCCAAGGCCGGGCTGGACAAGATGGCCAGCGACATGGCGGCGGAGCTGGCTCCGCACGACGTGCGCGCGGTCTCGCTGTGGCCGGGCATCGTCCGGACGGAGATGATCGTCGCCAGCGGCCTCGAGACCATCGCCGGCTTTCCCGTCGCGGACGCCGAGTCCCCCGAGTTCATCGGCGAGGTGATCTGCGCCCTGACCGCGGACCCGACCCTTCCTCAGCGCAGCGGCCACACCTTCGTCACGGCGGAGCTGGCCGTCGAATACGGCATCACCGACACCCAGGGCCGGACCCCTCCCTCACACCGGGAACCGTTCGGCGGCGGCCCGCTGTTCTGAGCCGCCGCCTCGCGCGGTCAGTTCACGTCGCGCCGGCGGACGAGCCAGACCGTTCCCAGCGCGGACGCGGCGACGTACCCGGCCAGGAGAACCACGGACGTGCCTCCGTCGAGGATGTTCAGGACACCGGGGGTGGTGTCACCGCCGAAGTCTCGGAGCGATCCGGCGAGCGAGCCCGCGGCGGTGCCGGGCAGGAAGTCCGTCACCACCGACACGGGGTCGAGGACGGCCGCGACCCCGCGGAGGAGGTTTTCGACCACCAGCACCCACACCAGTCCGAGACCGACCGACAACGCCGGCCCCCGTGCGAGAGCGCCGACGAGGACACCGGCGGCGGTCCACATCCCGAGGATGAGCACCCCGGAGGCGAGCGCCTTCAGCATCGCATCCGCGGCAGGAAGACTCGCCGACTCCGATTCGACCACGGCGATGACCGAAGCCACCCCGAGATCGACGGCCGCCACCGTGAGAACGAGTCCGATCACCACGATCAGCAGAGCGAGCAGGGTTCCGGTGAGCGCGGCCGATCGTGGAGGTCCCTGGGTGAATACGGTCTTCCACGTCCCCCACCCGTAGCCGCTGCCGATGGTGAGGGCGCCGAGGATGAGCATCAGTGCGCCCCCGAACATGGCCATGCCCTGGGTGAACACCTGGGGCACCGCCGAGGGCAGCATCTGCGCGAGCAGCACGTCCGGGGGTGCGGACGACGCCATGTCGGTGGTGCCGCCGGTCGCGAACGTAATGTAGTTGAACATATAGACGAAGACCAGGTTGAGCACGATCCACGCGGCGAGCAGCACCCACATCGACGGCCATTTCCGTAGTCGCAGAAGCTCGGCCCGCGTGCTGGCGATCACAGCGTTCATGACACTCTCCTCGCATCGTTGCTCGTGTGGTCGCCGGCGGTGACGTCCGACGTCAGGTCGAAGAAGACGTCCTCGAGCGATCGTTCCCGCCGGGCCAGTTCGTGCACGTCGATTCCCGCGTCGACGAGAACACGGGCCACCTTCGGCGCCAGGTCCGGCGACACCGCAAGTGTGAGGGCGTCGCCCACCGTGTCGACGACGTCGTGTCCCAGTAGTTCCGCGAGCACCGCTGCCGCTCGTTCCCTCGGATCGGCTCGCACCAGCAGGCTGGTGTCTCCCCGTAGTTCGGCCACGGTGGACTGTGCGATCAACTCCCCGCGCGAGATCACCCCGACGCGGTCGCAGATCTCCTGGACCTCGCTGAGCATGTGGCTGGAGAGCAGCACCGAATGCCCGGAGTGCGCGAGTTCGACTATCAGTTCCCGCATCTCGGCCATGCCGGCCGGGTCGAGACCGTTGGTGGGTTCGTCGAGGATCAGCAGATCGGGTTCGCCGAGGAGTGCGGCCGCGACACCGAGCCGCTGCTTCATCCCGAGCGAGTAGGTGCGGAAACGGTCGTGTCCCCGCTCGCGCAGCCCCACCCGGTGCAGCGCGGATTCCGCCGCGTCGTCCGGCAGTCGGCGGTATCTGCTCAGCACCCGCAGGTTGTCGCGACCGGACAGGTAGGGGAAGAAGCCGGGTCCCTCGATCAGGACGCCGGTGCGCACCGCCACCGCGCTGTCCCCGGGTGGACGCCCGAAGAGTGTCGCGCTCCCGGAGGTCGGCCGGACCAGACCGGTGAGCATGCGCAGCGTGGTGGTCTTGCCTGCGCCGTTCGGTCCGAGGAACCCGTACACCTCCCCTGCCCGCACGGTCAGGCTGACGGCGTCGACCGCCGTGTGTTCGCCGTAGCGTTTGGTCAACCTGTCGGTGACCACGATGTCGGAAGTCATGCCTCCAGCGTCGGCTCGGCGCGAGTCGCGCACATCCGTCTGCGCGCGTCTTCTCGTGTACGCGTCGCGGACGATGACAGGCTCGCCGGATCGGGTCTACGTTCGGGTGGTGCGCACTGACCGGAGGGACACGTCGATCGCCCCGCGGGACCTCCTGATCGCCCTGGGCGTCGCGATCGTGCAGGTGGTCGGCAGTATCGGCGCCAACCACAACCAGTCGTGGGCGGAGCCGTTGGACGCCGCCGGCTTCGTGTTGCTGGTGTGCGGTCCGGTCGCGCTGGTCTTCCGGCGACGGCGTCCTGTCGCGGTCCTGTTCGTCGTCCTGGCCGTCACGGTCCTCTACGTCGCGCGGGGATACGGGTACGGCCCGGTCTTCCTGTCGCTCGTCGTCGCGTTTCTCGGCGCCGCGACGGCCGGATCCCGATGGCTCACCTATCCGGTTCTCGCGATCGGCTACGCCCTGATCGTCTTCGCCGTGCCCGCCGTGTCGTCTGCCGAGGCGCCGTCACTCGCCGCCCTCACCGGCATCGCCGCGTGGCTGCTGGTGCTCCTCGCCGCCGCCGAGATCATCCGTCAGCGCCGCGGGACGCTCGACGCCCGCAGGCAACGCGCCGAGGCGGCGAGGCGCAGCGTCCTGGACGAGCAGCGTCGACGGGCCAGCGAGGAGCGGCTCGCGATCGCCCGCGAACTGCACGACGTTCTGGCACACAGCCTCTCGATGATCAACGTGCAGGCGTCGGTCGCACTCGAGCTGTGGGACAGCAGACCTGAACAGTCGCAGGAGGCGCTGTCCGCGATCAAGGTCGCGAGCCGCGACGCGATCGGCGACGTCCATGCGCTGCTGGCATCGCTGCGGGGCGGCGAGGACCACCCGCCGATCGCGCCCACCGCCGGGCTCGGGGACCTGGACGGTGTGGTCGAGCGCGCCCGTGCCGCGGGCCTCGCGGTGACGACCGTCGTCGAAGGCGCACCGAGGCCGCTGCCGGCCGTGGTCGACGTGGCTGCGGCGCGGATCGTCCAGGAGTCGCTGACCAACGTGGCCCGCCATTCCGGGAGCTCGTCGGCCGACGTGACCGTGTCGTACGCGCCCACGTTCGTCCGCGTCCGGATCGACGACGACGGCCGGGGTCCCGTCGGCACGGCCACCGGTGGCGGCGGGAACGGCATCCCCGGCATGCGGGAACGCGCACGCGCTCTGGGTGGTGAGCTGACCGCCGGGATCGGACCGGTCGGCGGCTTCCGGGTGCAGGCGACGCTCCCCTTCGGCGGGGACACGGCGGGCCGGACATGACGATTCGCGTGCTCGTCGCCGACGACCAGGCCCTCGTGCGGGCGGGGTTCGCCGCCCTGCTCGACGCGCAGGCCGATGTCACCGTGGCCGGTCAGGCCGAGAACGGTGAGCAGGCGGTGAGCCTGACTCGCTCGCTGGTCCCCGATGTCGTCCTCATGGACATCCGGATGCCGGTGCTCGACGGGCTGGAGGCGACCCGGCGTATCGCCGCCGATCCCGCGCTGTCCGGCGTGCGGGTGGTGGTGCTCACCACGTTCGAACTGGACGAGTACGTGTTCGAGGCGATGCGCGCGGGAGCAACGGGTTTCCTCGTCAAACACACCGAACCCGCCGAACTGGTGCGGGCGGTCCGCGTGGTGGCGGGCGGGGACGCCCTGCTGTCACCGTCGGTGACGCGGAAGCTGTTCGCGGAGTTCGCGACCCACGCCAAACGGCCGCCGCAGCGCACCCGTCTCGACGACCTGACCGACCGCGAACGCGAGGTGATGATCCTGATCGCCGAGGGACTCACCAACGCCGAGATCGGCTCACGGTTGTTCCTGAGCCCCGCCACCGCCCGCACCCACGTCAGCCGAATTCTGTTGAAACTCGGCGCCCGCGACCGCACGCAACTGGTGGTCATGGCGTACGAGTGGGGGCTGGTCCGGCCGGGCTGGCAGGACTGACCCCCACCACGGTCACGTCGACGCCAGGACGGCCTTGGATCGTCCCGGCATGAGGGCCGCGGCGACGACCGCGACCGCCACGAATCCGGCTCCCACGTACAGAGCGGGTGCGAGGGCGTCGACGTATCCCGTCGGCGTCAGGCTGCCGCCCGCACCGAGGAACACCGCGGTCAGCAGCGCGATCCCCAGCGCGACTCCGATCTCACGGAGTGTCGCGTTGGTCGAACTGGCCGTGCCGTGGTCGGCCTCGGGCATGTCGGCGAGGACGGCGGTCGCGTTGGGGGCGAACGTCAGACCCATCCCTGCGCCCGCCATCACGAACGCCGGAATCATGCTGCCGTACGTGGCGCCGGGGACGACGAGCGACGCCATCCACAGCAGCGACAACCCCTGCAGGACCAGTCCGGTGACGAGGAGGGTCCGGACACCCAGCCGTGGCGCAAGCAGGCCTGCGATCGGCGCCACCAGCATGGGTGCGGCGGTCCACGGCAAGGTTCGCAGGCCGGCCTCGAACGGGGAGTACCCCATGACGATCTGGAGGTACTGCGACAGGAGGAAGACGGCGCCCATCATTCCCAGCGTGAACGTCAGCCCGATGACGTTGGCCAGGGAGAACTGCCGGGACCGGAACAGTCGCAGCGGCATCACGGGGAAGGGTGTGCGCAACTCGCGCACCACGAACGCCGCGAGCAACACCGCCGATGCGACGAGAGCACCGAGCACCGTGGCGCTGGTCCAGCCGTCGTCGTTGCCGTGCACGATGCCCCAGACTCCGAGGAACACGGCGGCTCCGGCCAGGACGACGCCGAGCGGGTCCAGCGGCTGCCGCTTTCCCTTCGACTCGCCGAGCGCGTACAGCGCCAACGGAATCGCGACCGCTGCGACAGGAACGTTGATCCAGAACACGGCCTGCCACGACACCCCGTCGACGACGGCGCCGCCGACCACGGGGCCGAGCGCGACGCCCAGTCCGGAGACGCCGCCCCAGATCCCGATGGCGAGGGCGCGCTTGGCGAGCGGCACGGCACCGGCCAGCAGGGTGAGGGAGAGCGGCATGATCGCGGCCGCGCCGACGCCCTGGACGGCGCGCGCGGCGATCAGCATCTCGGAGGTGGTCGACAGCGCCGATGCAATCGAGGCCAGCGCGAAGAGCACTATGCCCCAGAGGAATACACGGCGACGGCCGAGGCGGTCCCCCAGCGCAGACAGCGTCAGCATCAACGTCGCGAAGGCGAGCGTGTACGCGTTCATGAACCACTGCAACTGCCCCACCGACGCCCCGAGGTCGCGCTGGATCACCGGCAGGGCGCTGGTCATCACCAGATTGTCGAGTGTGGCCATGAACATCGGTATCGAGGCGGCGACGATCGCCAGCCATACCGGCACCAGCCGGCCGTGGCCCCGTCCCGAGGGAGGCGCCGCCGATTGGTGTTCCAGGCGTTCGGAGAGTGTCGTCATGACGGGTCCTCGTATCCGAGTCGTGAGTACGGGAAGAAGGAAGTTGTAAGCATCAGATGATTACTTATTTCGAAGACTAGTAATCGACTGATAACATGTCAACATGGCATCGCCCGTGAAACAGACCCGCATGAGCGCGACCGAACGTCGCGAACTCGTCCTGGCCGCCGCCTCCCGCGCGTTCGCCAGGGACGGCTATCACGGCACCAGCACCGACGCCGTCGCACGCGAGGCGGGCGTGTCCCAGCCCTACGTGGTGCGCATGTTCGGTTCGAAGTCGCGGCTGTTCGCCGACGTCTTCGACCGCGCGATGCGTCGGATCATGGACACCTTCGAGCCGTACTTCGACGATGTCGCCGCCGCCCCGGAGAACGACGAGTCGTGGCTCCCGATGGGCATCGCGTACGCCGAACTGCTCGAGGACCGCGACCTCCTGCTCGTGATGATGCACGGCTTCACCTCCGGCGCGAACCCGGAGATCGGCGCGCTGGCCCGCGACTGGATGTCCCGGCTCTACACGCAGATCCGCACGCGCACCGGGTGCAGCCCGGAACGGGCGCGCATCTTCATCGCCAACGGAATGCTCCTCAACACCCTGCTCGCCATGCAGGTACCCGAGCATGCCGGGCAGGATCCGGCGCTCGAGGAGCTCGCCGTGTGCGCGTTCGGCAGTACCCTGGACGCCGCGGGCTCCGAGAACTGATCCGTGATCGGCGATTTCCGCTCTTGATCTTGCTCAGAGGACACGCGGCGGGGCACGATGGAAGCGTGCCGAAGGGGTGTCGCCGTGGACCGAGCCGTTGAGTCTCGACTGAGTTATTCCGACCGGGAGGGTCACCACCACACCGTGGACCTCTCCCCCACTTCCGCGCGCGTCACGATCGGACGGTCGCCCGGTTCCGATCTGCTCCTCACCGAGGACGACGAAGTCTCACGTCTCCATGCCGTCCTCGAATGCGTCGGCTCGCACTGGACCATCCTCGACGACGGGCTCTCCCGCAACGGCACCTTCGTCAACGGCGAGCGTCTCGCGGGGCGTCGGCGGCTCCGCCAGGGCGACAGCATCCGCATCGGGGGAACGAAGATCCGGTACCTGGAATTCGGCGGCTCTCTCGACGAGGCCACCCGGATGGGCACCGACATGCCCGATGTCCGGTCCCTCACCGACACCCAGCGGGCGGTCCTCACGGCACTGTGCCGGCCGTACAAGCACGGCGCCGCGTTCGCGAATCCGGCGTCGAATCAGCAGATCGCCCAGGAACTGTTTCTCAGTGTCGACGCTATCAAGACTCACCTCCGGGCGTTGTTCGCGAAGTTCGGCGTCGGCGATCTCCCGCAGAATCAGAAGCGGGTCAGCCTGGCCGAACGGGCCATGCGCAGCGGCATCATCAACGAGCGCGATCTCTGATCAGCCGACGGCCATCAGTTCGCGGTCGAAAGCGGCAGTCTCACCGTGTGCGATTCGCTCGACGAGGCCGATGATCGCGAGTGCGACGTCGGCGGCGCGTTCGAGGATCACCGAGTGGCCGGCCCCGTCGACGCTCACGAGTTCCGAGGCGGGGAGCTTCGAGGCCATCGCGACGGAATGCTGGAGCGGGGTGAGCATGTCCACCGAGCCGCACAGGATCAGCGACGGAATGTGAGCCAGCGCGGCGAGGGAATGCCGCTCGTCGAACCCGAGCAGGGATTCGAGGAAGCTCGACATGGTGACGACGGACGTGGTGTTGGCCATGGCCGCGACCAGCGCCGCCAGGCGAGGATCGACGACCCGGTTGCGGGCGCCTGCCGCACGGGCGATCGCCGTGCAGACGGTGCGTCCCACGCGCTTCGATCCGTGCACGACCCGGGGTGCCCGGCGCACCGCGGTGCGGAACAGCGACACCGCGGGGCTCCGCAGGTGCCGTCCGAGACCGGCCTCGGCGAGATCGCACGCCGCGGTGGAGATCAGGGCCATGCCGACGATCCGCGAACCGATCGTGTGCGGGTTCTGCCGGGTGTAGGACAGCGCGGTCATTCCGCCCATCGAGTGCCCGACGAGGACGACCGGGCCATGCGGTGCGACGGCATCGAGCACGGAGCCGAGGTCGCGGCCGAGCTGATCGATCGTGTAGGTGGCTGCCGGCGCCTCCCCGGACTCGCCGTGTCCGCGGTGATCGTAGAAGACCATGCGAACGTCGTTGCGCCAGAAGCGGACCAGCTGCTTGCGCAGCGCCCACCAGGACTCGGTGCGCAGGCAGTGACCGTGAACGAACACCACTGTGGTGGCTGCGTCGGGCGAACCGAACTCGCGAACCGCGAGTGCGATCCCGTCGTCGGTCCTGACCGTGAGGCGCCGGCCCTCGTGCTCGTGTGCAACCGGGGTGTTCGTCATGATGGCCTCCTCGGTTTCTTCGCTCGCGGCTGGTGAAGCGTTACGTTCTTGCTTGTTCTCTCTACTGTGCCGCGCACGGTCCGACCCGACCAGGACCCCCAGTGGTGGCCGGTGCACCCGGAGGTGTTGCCCTTTCCACCCCTGGGGTGGGTGGACGTGGGCACGCCGAAGCCCCCTCGTCGAGGGGGCTTCGACACAGCAGATGTTCCGCTGCAGCGTCAGTCCGTCTCGCTCGCGGGACCCGCCTCGATCGTGCGATGCTCGCCGGTTCCGAGGCTGGAGACCTCGATCCGCCGCGGCTTCGCCCGTTCGGCGAGCGGGATGGTCACGCTCAGGACACCGTTCTCGTAGGACGCCGAGATGCGGTCCGGGTCGACGCCGTCGCCGAGCGACAGCTGGCGCCGGAACGTTCCGCTGAACCGCTCGGACGCGATCCATTGCACGTTCTCCTCGGACGGCGCGCTGCGATGAGCCGTCAGGGTGAGCGTGCCGTTGTCGACACTGACGTCGACGGAACCCGGATCGACGCCCGGCAGGTCGGCGTGCAGGACGTAGTGGTCGTCGACCTTGTACAGATCCATCGGCATGAATCGCGGGACCCGTGCGGTTCCGGTTTCCGTGCCGAGCAGACTCTTGGTCATGGATTCGAGGTCGTTGAAAGGATCGAAGCGAAGCACAGCAACACACCTCCCACATCACTCGAGGCGCCCGCCACCCCGACGGGCAGCCAGATTCACTGTGCATCGCTAATTTAGCACTCGGCACCCGAGAGTGCCAGTTCGAGAGGACCCCGGATTCTTCGCCTCGTGAGTTCCGGTTCCGGGGTCCTCGCCGCGACGAATCGACCTGTCCGGTCCGCTCGCGACTGGAGGGTATTCTCTACTGCCAGTTCAGAATGCGGCGCCCGGGCCGGCGCTACCAGGCACCCTGGGGTGCGAATCCCGTCACCCCCAGAGTTGCCCCTGGCCGCCGCCGAAGTCGTAGCCGCCGACATTCGCTCCGCCTGGGCCGGCCTTGATGCCGTCCACGGCGATCGGCCCGACATGCGGGCCGCCGATGTCGACATTGCCGCCCTGGGCGTTCTGTCCGGGGGCAACGGTACTGACGGAAGGGTCATCGGACGGGACGTCCGGGGCCGCCGACGCGATGCCGGCGCCCGCCGCGAGGACGAAGAACGCGGCCGCGACGGTGGCACCCGTGCGTGTGAGGACAGTGGAGAAGCCGAAGGACGTCGACATGGGAAGAACCTTTCACAGTGCGTGGTGCCGGGGAGGCGGGAAGGCGGTACAGGTGTGGCGCCGAGGGGCCGGCACCTGGCGGTGACGGCCCCTCGGGCTGTTCAGCAAGATCGAGCGATCACGACTCGGTCACCAGCAGAAGACGAATCCGCAGTTCTCGGTGTTTTCCGTGGTCGTCGTGTCGCCCGCACCTGCGCCTCCGTTTGCGGCGCCACCATTCGCATCCCCGGCGTTCCCTCCGTTGGCATCCCCGGCGTTGCCACCGTTGCCACCATTGCCGCCGTTGCCCGCGTTCTGGGGTCCGGTGGTCGTGCCCGGGCTGCCGATAACCGGACCGCCGAGGACGACGTTCCCACCGGAACCGTTGCCGCCGGCGCCGCCGGCGCCGCCCTGAGAGGTGCCACCGTTACCGCCCTGCGAGGTGCCGCCCGGCGCCGTGCCGCCGTTGCCACCCGGATCAGCCGAGGCGATTCCCGCTCCTGCTGTGAGAGCGAAGCCCGCGATGGCGAGAGCGGAAAGGGTGCGCTTGAGGGTGTGTGCCATGTGTGGATCTTTCTGTGGGGGTGGGGTTTTGCTTGCCACATAAGAATGCGCCGATCGCACCCACCGGAACAGGTACCCCAGGGGGCGCAACCGGCACCCCGAGGGATGACGCCACCCCACCCCCGTAGAGCCCTGTCTACGGCCGCATTTCGTAGGCGCCGTCGTAGTTCTCCACCTGTGCCCACACCCGCGCGAACCGCTCCGCGTCCACCACGGGACGGCGAATCGCACCGAGTGCCCACTTCTGCTGCGCCTCGGTGGCGGACGATTTACCGTGCAGCGCAACGGCATACCCGGAGAAATCGCGGATCTGGAAGTCGAAGATCTGGTCGATCAGATCACGGTCGATACCGGCGATCGCGGCCTGCTCGAGAATCAGGTGCCCGTAGACCACGAGCGAGAACAGGTGCCCGAGGTCGAGCAGGAAGTCGAGATCCTTCTGCTGGGCCGCGTCGGGCGGGGCGGTGGTGAGCAGTTCCCTCAGCGCGGTCGCCTGCTCGTGGAACCGGGCCACGTTGGGGACGTCCGAGTGCGCCTCGTAGGTCTTCGTCCAGTCGTGGAACTGAATCCTGCCGGCGCCGCGGGTCGGGCCCTGCGCCCAGAAGAAGGCATCGTCGGCGGCGTCGAGCCGGGTGCCGATCTCCGGGTACTCGGCCGGGTTGAGCAGGTAGTTCGGCATGAACTTGAGGATGAGGCCGACGTTGACGTGCACCGTGCCCTCGAGCTTCGGCAGAGTGCCGATCAACTGGGCGGCCTCGCGGAAGTAGGTGTTCTTCTCGTAGCCCTTCGCCGCGATCACGTCGTGCAGGAGCGCGATCACCTTCTCCCCTTCAGAGGTGACCTTCGCCTTCGTCATCGGATTGAACAGCAGGTACCGGCGGTCGTCGAGACTCGCGCTGCGGAAGTAGTCGACGGAGCGCGCGCTGAACAGCTTCATCGCGATCAGCCGGCTGTAGGCGTCGACGAAGTTTCCACGCACGTGCGCGAAATCGGTGACGGGGTTGCCGTACAGAATCCTGTTGTGCGCGTGAGTGATCGACTCGTAGAACGCATGCTCGGAGATCCCGATGGAGCCCGTGCACAGGTTGAACTTGCCGACGTTGACCGTGTTCAGTGCCGCCTCGAACGCGGCGACCCCCGTGTGGAGAATGTCTTCTTCCCGCACCGGGTAGTCCTCGAGTCGGAACGTGCTGACGTACATCTGGCCGTGCACCACATTGCCCTGCAGGTGGTATGCCGGGTGGCGACTGTCCGCGACGAAGAAGACGTACCCGTCGCTGCCCTCCACATCGGTGCGCCTGCCGAACACCGACACCATCCCCGCGACGTTGCCGTTGCCGATGTAGTACTTGTCGCCGCTCGCGGTGAACGCGAGACCCGGGTCGTTCTCCGCACGGGTCAGCAGCATGTCCGTCGAGTAGACGTCCGCGCCGTGTTCTTTCTCCGACAGCCCGAACGCCAGCACCCCACCGTCGTCGAGGAGCGTCGCCGCCCGTTCCTTCGCGGCACGGTTCCCGCTCATCCAGATGGGGCCGAGACCCAGGATGGTCACCTGCCACGCGTACCAGTACGCCAGACCGTAGAAACCGAAGATTTCACTGAGGGCGGCGTTGCGTGCGGCGTCCCAGCGCTTGTCCGGGTCGCCGCCCGCCAGGTCGGCAGGTGTGAGGAACTTCGCGAACAGCTTCTCCCGTTTCACGAACTCCAGGAAGTCGTCGGGCCACACGGCCTCGAGATCGTCCTCGAGCAGCCGCTTCTTGCCCCGCGACTCGAACCACTCGATCAGCGCCCGCAGCAGTCTGCGCGTCTCCGGATCGAAATGCTCGGGATCGTAGGAGGTCGGATCGAACAGCAGGGAATTCGTCACAGCAAGCCTTTCGTCCGGACGTGTCAGGCCAAGCTAACAGTCCGGACGAAAGGCGTGGGGCGGTTTGATCAGCCCCTGACAGCGTTGACGATCTCGCTCAGCGCGGACTCGGCGGCCACCTCGCGGCTCTCGCCGGTGAAGCGGTCGCGGACCTCCACCTTGCCCTCGCCCCAGCCGCGGCCGACGACCACGACGAGCGGGACACCGAGCAGTTCGGAGTCCTTGAACTTCACGCCAGGTGACGCCTTGCGATCGTCGAGGATCACCTCGAGACCGGCCTTGTCGAGTTCGGCGGCGAGCCCCTCGGCGCCTTCCCGGGCGGTCTCGTCCTTGTTGGCGATCACCACGTGCACGTCCGCGGGCGACACCTCCGCCGGCCAGCGGAGACCCTTCTCGTCGTGATGCTGTTCCGCGATCACCGCGACGAGGCGGGAGACGCCCACCCCGTAGGAGCCCATGGTCGGGCGGACGGGCTTGCCGTTCTCGCCGAGCACGTCCACGGAGAACACGTCGGTGTACTTGCGGCCGAGCTGGAAGACGTGACCGATCTCGATGCCCCGGGCCGCGACGAGCGCACCGGCTCCGTCGGGTGACGGGTCGCCGTCGCGAACCTCGGCGGCCTCGATGGTGCCGTCCGGGGTGAAGTCGCGGCCCGCGACGAGCCCCACCACGTGCTTGCCCGGCTCGTCGGCTCCGGTGATCCAGCTGGTGCCGTCGACGATCCGCGGGTCGACGAGGTAACGAACACCGTTGGCTTGCAGCGCCTTCGGTCCGATGTAGCCCTTGACCAGGAAGGGGTTGGCCGCGAAGTCGGCCTCGGTGAGCAACTCGAACTCCGCGGGCTCGAGGGAAGCACCGAGACGCTTGTCGTCCACCTCGCGGTCGCCGGGAACACCGATGCCGAGCAGTTCCCACTTCCCACCGGGCTGCCGGGTCTTGACCAGGATGTTCTTCAGGGTGTCCGCGGCGGTGACGGTCCAGCCCAGATCGGCGCCGTTCGCCCAGTCGACGAGCGTCGCAATCGTGGGGGTGTCCGGAGTGTCGTGCACCTTCGCGGCGGGCAGACCGTCGAACGGCACCGGCTCGGGAGCCAGCGTCTTCACGGCCTCGACGTTGGCGGCGTAGCCCGACTCGAGGCAGCGGACGTAGGTGTCCTCACCGATCTCGCTCTCGGCGAGGAACTCCTCCGACGCGCTACCACCCATCGCACCGGACGTCGCCGACACGATCACGTACTTCACGCCGAGCCGGCTGAAGATCCGCTCGTAGGCGTCGCGGTGCGCCCGGTACGACTCGGTGAGTCCCTCGTCGGTGAGGTCGAAGGAGTACGAGTCCTTCATGACGAACTCGCGGCCGCGGAGAATGCCGGCCCGCGGGCGCTCCTCGTCACGGTACTTGGTCTGCACCTGGTACAGGGTGACCGGGAAATCCTTGTACGAGTTGTACTCGCCCTTGACGGTGAGCGCGAACAGTTCCTCGTGGGTGGGGCCGAGCAGGTAGTCGCCGCCCTTGCGGTCCTTCAGGCGGAACAGTCCGTCGCCGTACTCGGTCCAGCGGTTGGACGCCTCGTACGGTTCGCGCGGCAGGAGCGCGGGCAGGGAGATCTCCTGGGCACCGATGCCGTTCATCTCTTCCCGCACCACCCGCTCGACCTCACGCAGCACGCGCAGACCCAGCGGCAACCACGAGTAGACGCCGGGCGCGATGCGACGCACGTAACCGGCGCGGACCAGCAGCTTGTGGCTGGGGACCTCGGCGTCGGCGGGGTCGTCGCGCAGAGTGCGGAGGAACAGGTGGGACAGGCGGGTAATCACGGGATATCAGAATAGTCGGCTGGGACAGGGCCGGGCGCGTCGGTAGGGTTTCGTGCGTGCTGGTGCTACTTCCTCCCTCCGAAACCAAGTCCGACGGCGGCGCCGACGCGCCCCTCGACCTGGCCGAGCTGTCGATGCCGCAGCTCACCGAAACCCGCGAAGTGCTGGTCCAGGCGCTGGTCGCGCTGGCGGCGGACGGGGAGGCGTCGCAGCTCGCGCTCGGCCTCGGCCCCACCCAGGCCGACGAGATCGAGCGGAACGCCAAACTGTGGGTTTCCCCCACCCGGCCCGCACTCGAGCGCTACACCGGTGTGCTGTTCGACGCGCTCGACGCGAAGTCGTTCACCAAGGCCCAGAAGTCCAAGGCGCTGTCGCGGCTGGCGATGGGGTCCGCGCTGTTCGGTGCGGTGCGCGCGGGTGATCTGATCCCCGCCTACCGGCTGTCGGGCGGATCGAAGCTTCCCGGGATGGGCACTCTCCGGGCATTGTGGAAGCCGGAACTGAGCCGGGCGATCGCCGCGGAAGCGGACGGTCTCGTCGTCGACCTGCGGTCGGGGACGTACCAGCAACTCGGACCGATCCCCGAGGCCGTGATCGCCACCGTCCTCACCGAGAAGCCGGACGGCACCCGCACCGTCGTCAGTCATTTCAACAAGCACCACAAGGGTCTGCTGGCACGTGCGCTCACCGTCTCCCGCGCCGAACCCCAGGACGTGCGCGGGGTGGCACGGGTGGCGGCGAAGGCCGGCCTGCGCGTCGAGGTGGCGTCGGACCGCGAGCTGATCATCCTCACCGACTGACCTGTGAGTACTTATTAACCGCGGGCGGTTGATAAGTACTCACAGGGACTTTATTCGGGCTTGACGGCCAGGACCGGTTTGCGGCAGGACAGCAGCAGGCGCTGGGCGGTGCTGCCCATCAGGAGCTTCCCGACCGGGGTGCGGTCGCGGATGCCGATCACGAGCAGTTCCGCGCTGGGCGCCGTCATGGCCTCGAGAATCACGTCGACGGTCTCGTCTCCCACGATCTGCCGGACCTCGTGGTCGACCCCGCTCGCGGCCAGCTTGCCTTCGAGTTCCTGGAGGTGCGCGTTGTCGGCGAACGACTGGTCGGCGAGGGAGTCGCCCTTCGAGGTGTTGATCACGAGCAGCGACGTCCCGCGCAGCTGCGCCTCCGCGACACCGTGTTCGAGGGCGGCCCCTCCGAACTGATCGGGGGTGTATCCGACGACGATCATGCGTGTGCCTTCTCTCTGGTGTCGGTGGAGTCGCCACCGGCCGGTCCGTCGGGGAAATCGGGCGACGCGACGGGGTAGTGCGCGCGGACGACCTTGGCGACGAGGGGTGCGATGAGGAGCACTGCGATCACGATATAGACGATGATCGCGACGGGCTCGGTGAACAGGCTGCCCCAGTCACCGCCACCGAGCTGCAGGCTCTGCCGCAGTTGCCGTTCGATGCGCGGTCCGAGGATGACGCCGATGATCAACGGCAGCACCGGCAGCCCGAACCTCCGCATCATCAGACCCATCAGCCCGAACGTCAGCAGCAGCGCGAGGTCGAGCCACTGGAGGTTGACGGCGAACGCGCCCAGCGCGGCGAAGAACAGGATGCCCGCGTAGAGGTAGGGCCGCGGTGTGCGGAGCAGCTTCGCCCACAGCGGTGCGAGCGGAAGATTGAGCACCAGGAGCAGGAAGTTGCCGATGAACAGGCTCGCGATCAGCGTCCAGATCAGCAGCGGTTCCTTCTCGAACAGTGTCGGGCCCGGCTGGATTCCGTACGACACGAAGGCCGTCAGCATGACCGCGGCCGTGGCGTTGGTCGGCAGACCCAGCGACAGCATCGGCACGAGTGTGCCCGCCGCCGACGCGTTGTTGGCCGCCTCCGGCCCGGCGACACCTTCGATGGCACCCTTGCCGAATTCGTCCTTGTGCTTCGACAGTTTCTTCTCGGTGATGTAGGAGAGGAAGGTGGGCAGTTCGGCGCCGCCTGCGGGTAGTGCGCCGAACGGGAACCCGTAGGCGGTACCCCGCAACCACGGTTTCCACGAACGCTTCCAGTCCTTCTTGCCCATCCACGGCCTGCCGACGGGGATGACCTCGGCCGGCTTGCGGCGGAGGTGAGCGGCCACCCAGAGCGCCTCACCGAGTGCGAACACGGCGACCGCGACGACGACGATGTCGATCCCGTCGGACAGCTGCGGGATGCCGAACGTGGCACGCGGCTGGCCGGTGAGGAAGTCGATGCCGACCAATCCGATCGCGAGACCGAGCAGCAGGGAGATGCATCCGCGGAGCTTCGAGGTTCCGAGGACGGCCGTGACGGCCACGAGGGCGAGCAGCATGATCGCGAGGTAGGACGGGGCTCCGAGGGTGACCGCGAAACTCGACACCATGGGCGCGAACAGCACCAGGAGCATCGTGCCGATCGACCCGGCGACGAACGACCCGATCGCGGCGGTCGCCAGGGCCTGCGCGGCCCTGCCGGCTTTCGCCATCTTGTTGCCCTCGATCGCCGTGATCACCGACGACGACTCCCCCGGTGTGTTCAGCAGGATCGACGTCGTCGACCCGCCGTACATGCCGCCGTAGTAGATGCCGGCGAACATGATGAACGCGGCGCTCGGGCTGACGTTGTAGGTGACGGGCAGCAGGAGGGCCACGGTCATGGCCGGTCCGATGCCCGGGAGGACGCCGACCGCCGTGCCGAGGAGGACGCCGATGCACGCGTACAGCAGATTCATGGGGGTGGCTGCTTGCTCGAACCCCTGCAGCAGCCAGTTCAAATTGTCCATGTCAGAGAATTCCGTCCAGAATGCCTGCGGGCAGCGGTATTCCGAGCCCGACGTAGAACGCGTAGAAGCTGCCGAATCCGAGCACGGCCCCGATCGCGATGTTCCGTACCCAGTGCCGGCTGCCCAGAATGGTTGCGGCCCCGGCGAACAGGACGGTGCCGATGATCGCCCAGCCCAGGAAGTCGACGAGCGCGATGGTCACCACGAACAACCCGACGAGCAGTCCCACCGTCTTCCAGTCACCCGGCGAGTCCGGATCGACGTCCTCGCCGCTGTCGGCTTCCCCGGTGGAGCCCCTCAGGATCGCGACGGCCAGCACCACGGCGAAGACCAGCAGTCCACCGCCGATGACGAGCGGGAACAGTCGCGGGCCCACCGGGTCGACCTTCGCGAAACCTTCGCTCAGCGACAGGGCGTCGACGATGAGGAAGACCCCGACCACGGCCATCACCGCGCAGACGATGAACTGTGCGTAGTCCCGCCGCTTCGGCGCCGGGGCCGTGTCCGCGGAGACGGCGGACGGTTCTGCGGGCGCGGTCATGTCAGCCCCAATTCGGCCAGGGTGGACGAGACCCGCTCGTCCTGGTCCCGGAGGAACTGCTCGAACTCCGGTCCCGTCGTGAAGGCGTCACTCCAACCGTTCTTCACCAGGGCCTCCTTCCATTCCGGTGTGTCGTGCAACTTTTGGAGCGCCTCGACCATGTCGGCCTTGGCGCCGTCGGACAGTCCGGGCGGCGCCAGGATTCCCCGCCAGTTGGTGAAGGTCAGGTCCACGCCGGCCTCCGTGAGCGTCGGCGCGTCGATACCCTCGACCCGCTCGTTCCCCGACACCGCGAGGACCCGGACCTGGCCGGCCTCGATCTGGTCGACGTACTCGCCGAGTCCCGACGTGCCTGCGGTGATCTTCTGGCCGAGAAGGGCCGTCAGCAGGTCGCCGCCGCCGTCGTAGGACACGTAGTTCACCGCGTTCGGGTCCACTCCCACCGCGCGCGCCGTCTCCATCGGAAACAGGTGGTCCGGGCCGCCGGGCGAGGAACCGCCGCCGATGGTGATCGACGCCGGGTCGGCGCGCCATGCGGCCACGAAGTCGTCGATGGTCTGCAGTGGCGAATCCGCGGGCACGAGGATGCCCTCCTGCTCCTCGACCACCTTGGCCAGCGCGGTGGCCTCGGAGACGCGTGCGGTGGATCCGTTGGTGTAGCCGGCGCCGACGACACCCAGGCCCATCATCATCATGAGGTCGTCGTTGCCGGCCTCGTTCATCAGCCTGGCCATTGCGACCGTTCCACCTGCGCCGATCACGTTGAAGACCTCGACGCGGCCGGTGATGCCCTCGTCTTCCATGATCTTCACCGCGGTCCGCGCCGTGAGGTCGTAGCCGCCGCCCGGACTGTTCGGAACCATCATCCGCACTCTGTGCAGGCCCTCGTCCTCGCCGCGGGTGACCCCGCAGCCGGCCACGAGGAGGCCTACGAGCGCGAGCAGGAGCAGCGCGCGTACCCTGCTCCCGCTACCTGTTCTCGACATCGTTCCTCATTTCGCCATGAATGTGATCTTCCGCAATACTGAACCTCAGGGGTGATGTACGTCACCTATGCGAACGAAACGGAACTTAAGTTCATTGTGGTCACCACTTCATCCCCGCGTGCGTAGCCTCGCGGGCCAGGTCCTGCTCCTCCAGCTCGTCGTCGTCGGCGTCGTGCTGCTCGCGGTTGCCGCCGTGTCGGTCCACCAGTCGACCGTGGAGTTCCGCGACCTCCAGGGGCAGCGCATGATCGCGGTGGCCGAGAACGTGGCGTCGACGCCGGTGGTGCGCGACCAGCTGTCGGACCGCTCGGTCGAGCGCGTGCTGGCGCCGGAGGTCGATCGCGCCGTCAACCTGTCGGGCGCCACACTCGCCGAGATCGTCGCGCCGAACGGGGCGGTGACCGTGTCGTCCGATCCGACGCGGCTCGGGGTGCCCGCGGAACTCGGCGCCAGCGATGTGATGACCGGGCGGGCCTGGTCGGGCGACGTGGACGTCGACGGACGCCGCGCCATCGTCGGACACGTCCCGATCCTGTCCGCCACCGGGGACGTCCTCGCGGTCGTGACCGTCAGCGACGACTACCCGTCCGTCTGGGACCTGCTCAGCAGCGCGGGGGCGCGCCTGCTCCTGTATCTCGGGATCGGCGCCGGTCTCGGGCTTCTCGGCTCGTGGCTGCTGTCCCGCCGGATCAAGACCCACACCCGCGGACTCGAAATTGCCGAGATCGCAAGCCTTGCCGACCATCGCGAGGCCTTGTTGCACAGCATCCGCGAGGGTGTGGTCGCGGTGAACCCCGACGGGGTGATCACCGTACTCAACGACAGCGCCCAGGAACTTCTCGACCTCACCGACGACGCCGTCGGCCGGCACGTCGACGACGTCGCGCTCGACCCCGCGGTCCGGCAGTACCTCCTCAACGGGGAGGACGGCCGCGACGTGGTGTTGTCGACGTCGTCGCGCATGCTCGCGCTGAGCCGGCGCGCGGCCACCAGCCAGGGGCACAAGATCGGCACCGTCACCACGATGCGCGACAGCACCGAACTGGCATCCATGCAGAGCCAGCTGTCCTCGCACAAGAGTGTCACAGACACCCTGCGGGCGCAGACGCACGAGTTCGCCAACCAGCTGCACACGATCTCGGGTCTGACGCAGCTCGGTGATTACGACGCCGTCACCGACTTCGTCGGCACCCTCACCCGCCGCCGAGCGGAGATCAGTGATGCTGTCACGCAACGCATCTCGGATCCGGCTGTCGCCGCGCTGCTGATCGCGAAGACGTCCCTCGCCGCCGAGACCGGGGTGTCGCTGACATTGGAACCCGACTCGCACCTACACGCCCTCGACCCCGAACTCGCCACCGACGTGATCACCGTCCTCGGCAACCTCATCGACAATGCCGTCGACGTGTCCGAGGGCGGCCGGGACGCGCGGATCTCGATCCGGATCACCGACGACGACGGCATCCTTATCGAGGTCGCCGATTCCGGCCCCGGAGTTCCCGAGACGATGCGGGAGGAGATCTTCTCGCGCGGTGTCACCTCGAAGCCGGGCACCCCCGGTGGCCGCGGAATCGGGCTCGCCCTGGTGCGTCTCGTCAGCTCCCAGCACGGCGGGTCCGCGGCCGTCTCGGACGCACCCGGCACCGGCGGTGCCTTGTTCACCGTCCACGTGCCGCGTAGCTAGACTCTCCGATCATGACGGGACGGCGTGGCGATGTATGAGGTCCTGGTCGTCGACGACGACTTCATGGTCGCGGAGATCCACCGCCGATTCGTCGACAAGACACCGGGGTTCACCACCGTCGGGGTGGCGCGGACCGCCGCCGAGGCCCTCGAATCGGTGCGGACCGCACACCCCGACCTCGTGCTCCTCGACGTGTACCTGCCGGACATGTCCGGCCTCGACGTCCTGCAACGACTGCGTGCGGAGGGCAACGCCGTCGGCGTCATCATGATCACCGCCGCCAGGGAGATCGACACCGTCAGCCGCGCACTGCACGGCGGCGCCTCCGATTATCTGGTCAAACCGTTCGACTACACGCAGCTGCAGGAGAAACTCGAGAACTTCCGCCGCCGTGCCCGGGCCCTCGAATCACAGTCCGGCGCAGACCAATCCCTGATCGACTCCCTGTTCGGCGGCAAGGGCAAGAATCCGGAACCGAGCCGGCTCCCGAAGGGGCTCAGCGCCGAAACCGGGCGCCTGGTGCTCGACATCCTGCGGTCGAAGGGCGAGCTGTCGTCGACCGAATGCGCCGAACTCGCCGGACTGTCCCGGGTCAGTGTGCGCCGTTATCTCGAGCACTACCTGTCCGAGGGACTGCTGGAGGTCCGGCTCGAATACGGGGGCGCCGGCAGGCCCGTCCGCCGGTACCGGCCTGCCCCGCGCTGACCCGGTTCGTCAGGATCGGGTGCAGGCGCCGGCGAGGGCGAACGGTGTCGAGTCGCCGGCATCACGGCGCTCCGCGCGGTCCAGCAGGGCGAGCGTTCCGGAACCGAACGTCGGCGAGTAGGACACCGAGTCGGTGCACCCGCCGTGGTCGAGGCCTCCGACGAGGGCGACGACCCGCGAACCCACGACCCACGGGCCTCCACTCGTTCCCTCGCCGAGACCGTCGCAGACCACCGTCGGATAGCTGTCCGTCGACGTGGTCGCGGCGGTGCACGACACCGGACCGTCCCCGAGGGTCGGATAGCCGGTCACCGCCACGGTGGTCGCGGGTTCCGGCGCGGACGCCAACTCGAATCCCCCACCGACCACCGATTCGACGGCCGCCGGCACGGTGGTTCCGCTCGGGGCTACCCGGAGCACGGCGTAGTCGTGCTCCGGGTCCTGCGACTCCAGCCATGCGGGGTCGACGTAGATCTGGGACACCGTCCACAGTCCGAACGGGGCCACGCCGCGGTCGAATCCGGGTGCGAACGACAGCGCGCCGCCGGACCCCGCGATGCAGTGCGCGGCGGTGAGGACGAGGTCGCCGTCCGCGCTGTCCAGAACCGATCCGGTGCAGACGTGGATGGGCGTGCCGGCCAGGAACAGCGGACCGACGCGAGGATCCGGTGCGTCGGATGCAGGCGCGGCGGCGGCCGATCCCCCGGCTACGCAGGCAGCGAGGAGCAGGCCCACCGCGGCTGCTCCCGTGACGGACGTGCGGGAGGGCGTGACCACAGGACAATCATGCCCCGCTCGTCGCGCGAGGGCAGGCCGATTTCCGCTACCCGCCGCGCGTCAGCTGCGCGGCGGAAGCTGCTGCAGCGCCCACTCGTTGCCGTCGGGGTCGGCAAAGTACACGAAGCGCCCCCACGCCAGGTCCTGTACGTCGCTGACGGGAACGCCGCGGGCGGACAGCTCGGCGTGGGCGGCGTCGGCGTCGTCGATGACGATCTGCAACCCGTGCACCGAGCCGGGCGGCGTGTCGACCAGGCCCTCGCCGACAGCGATCGAGCACGCCGACCCGGGCGGCGTCAGCTGGACGAACCGAACGTTCTCGTTCACGCGGTGGTCGTGGTCGACGACGAAGCCGACCTGGTCGGCGTAGAACGCCTTGGCCCGGTCCACGTCGGACACCGGCAGAATGATCAGCTCGATTTTGTAGTCCATGACCGGATGCTATAGACGGACTCCGACAACCGGGCCGAAACCGGACCGGACCGCGTTCACGCCTGCTGCGCGGCCTTCTCGGCGGCCTGCGCCTGCGCGACCTGTTGCGGGGTGAAGCGGATGAACAGCGCGGCCAGTCCCGCGATGAGGGCGCAGCCGGCACTGCCGACGAGGGCGAACGTGTACCCGTTGCCGAGCGCCTCGAGTTGCGTCGGATTCATGTCGGCGACCTTGCCGGAGATGCCGCCGAGGGACAGCGTGCGTGAGGTGGCCATCGCCCCGATGACGGCGAGGGCGAGGGGTCCGCCGAGGGTCTGCGCCACCTGGGCGATGGCGGCGAGCGGACCGATCTCCGTCTCCGACACACCGGCGATGGCGCACAGCGGGAGCGGGACGACGGCGAGTCCGACACCGAATCCGATACCGATGACCGGCACGAACAGGTTGCCGAGGTAGGTGGCGGAACTGTCGAGAGTCGAGCCGTACAGCAGCCCGACCACCATGATCGCGGCGCCGGCGACCACGAGCCACCGGGGCTGGATCCGCACGGCGAGCTTGGACGCCACCGCGGCCGCGCCGCCGAGGCCGAACGCGAACGGGATGAACGCGAGGCCGGCCTCGAGGGGGCTGTAGCCGAGGATGTCCTGGACGAACAACGCGACGAACGCGGCGACCGTGAACATCACGGCACCGGCGAAGAAGATCGCGACGAGCGTCGCCACCCGGTTCTTGTCGCGGAAGAGGGAGAACGGCAGCAGCGGGTTGTCTGCGGTCCGTTCGACGTACAGGAATGCGCAGAACAGCAGCAGACCGGCGACGAGCGCACCGATCACGTACGGGCTCCCCCACCCGAGTTCCGGACCCTCGGTGAGCGCGAACACGACGCCCGTCGCCGCGACCGTGGCGAGGACCGCCCCGGGAACGTCGAGGGCCAGGCGCTCGCCCGCGGTCTCCTTCAATGCCACGAACGCGCATCCCACGATGACGACGCCGATGGGCACGTTGATGAGGAAGATCAGTCGCCACGACACCTCGGTGAGGGCGCCGCCGATGATCAGGCCGGCGATCGACCCGATGCCCGTCATGGCCGCGAAGATCGCGATGGCCTGGTTACGCGCAGGGCCGGCGGCGAACGTGGTCGCGACCAGAGCCAGCGCCGTCGGGGACGCCACCGCGGCGCCGACACCCTGAAGGAACCGGGCGGCGATCAGCATGAACTCGCCCACCGCGAGACCGCACAGCAGCGAGGCGACGGTGAACAGGGCGACACCGCCGACGAACATCTTCTTCCGGCCGAACGCGTCGCCGAGCCGTCCGCCGAGGAGCATGAGGCCACCGAACGCCAGCGCGTACGACGTCAGCACCCAGTTGCGGCCGCTGTCGCTGAGACCGAGATCGGCTTGCAGCGGAGCGAGCGCCAGGTTGGCTACGGTGCCGTCGAGGACCACCATCATCTGCAGCCCGCTGAGCACGATGATCGCAAGCCCCATCACGCGGGTGGCAGCGGGCGGATTCACCGTGGCTCTCGCCGCAGACTTGTTCGACGCCGACGCGCCTTCGGGTACTCGGGATTCAGACACGAGGGTTCACGTTACCCAGCGTCCACAGAAAACCCGGCCACCGGCCCGATGACCACGATGGCAGGCGGCCGGATCTGCTCTTCCTTCACCCGGGCGGCGACGGTCTGGAGATCGGCCCGCACCGTGCGCTGCGTGCGCAGCGTGCCCTCCTGGATGACCGTGACCGGTGTGTCCACCGAACGCCCACCCTCCATGAGGACCGTCGCGAACGCCTCGATGCGCTCGACGGCCATCAGCAACACGATCGTGCCCTTCAACCGGGCGAGTGCCGACCAGTCGACGAGGGAGTCCGGGTGGTCGGGGGCGACGTGACCGCTGACGACGACGAACTCGTGGGTGACGCCTCGATGAGTGACCGGGATGCCGGCGGCCGACGGCACCGAGATGGCACTGGTGATGCCGGGGACGACCGTGACGGGAACACCCGCCGCGGCGCACGCCTCGAGTTCCTCGTAGCCGCGGCCGAACACGTACGGGTCGCCGCCCTTGAGCCGCACCACGAACTTGCCTGCCTTGGCTCCGTCGATGAGGGCGGCGTTGATCGCCTCCTGCGCCATCGCACGGCCGTAGGGGATCTTCGCGGCGTCGATGACCTCGACGTCGGAGCCCAGTTCGGCGAGCAGTTCCGGCGGGGCGAGGCGGTCGGCGACCACGATGTCGGCGCGGGCGAGCAGTCGCCGGCCGCGGACGGTGATGAGGTCGGGGTCGCCCGGGCCGCCGCCCACCAGTGCGACACCGGCCGCCGGGTGGTCGGCGGTGTCGGCGACCGCACCGGATTGCAGGCCCTCGACGAGGGCGGTGCGCACTGCGGCGGACCGGCGGTGGTCGCCGCCCGCCAGCACGCCGATGCTCATCCCGTCGTAGCTTGCGCTCGCGGGTGTGACGGCAGTGCCGTAGCGGGCGTTGTCGGCGCGGACGCAGAAGACACGATTCCGCTCGGCCTCGGCGACGATCGCCGCGTTGGTGTCCGGTTCGTCCGTGCACGCGATGGCGTACCAGGCGTCGGCGAGGTCGCCGTCCCGGTATTCGCGAAGGTCCAGTGTGATCTGTCCCGCGGTGGCCATTCCCTCGACCGCCGGCGTGACCGCACGGCTGATCAGGTGCACCCGCGCACCCGATGCGATCAGGAGCCCGAGCCTGCGCTGTGCCACTGTTCCGCCACCGACCACGACCACACGACGATCGGCCAAATTGAGTCCGACCAGGTAGTTGGTCTCGTCTCCGGTGGCAGCAGTCACGCGCTCTCCCCGTTTCTCCTGAAAATCGTGCATGTCTCGTCTCGAACCTACGAAACTTTACGGGCTGCGGCGACGACGACGCCATTCGCGGACCACTTGGTCACGATCAAGGGCCCGCCCCCCGCGCCGAGCACCGCCGCCGCTTCTGCGACGCTCGGCGATCCCGTCGCCGAGTGCACGCGGTCCGACGGGTTCGCCACCTCGACGGCGGCCAGTTCCCCGGAGGCGAATCCGCGGACGGGGACACCCATCGCAGCTGCCGCATCCCGGACAGCCGGCTCCGCGGCCTTGCGGTCGAGGGTGCACAGGCAGTCCAGTGTCGCGTCCGGACCCGGGTTCGCGGACGTCAGCACGTGTCGGACGGCGGCGAGGATGTCGGTGCTGCTCGCTGCCGCGCGGAACCCGACGCCGACGCAGACGTCACCCATGCGCGGCGAAGGTGCGGGCCGCGGCCACGAAACGGGTGATCGCCTCCGGGTGACCCGCAGGGTGCGTGTGCAGGTACGAGGCGTGCACGCCGCCGCGGACGAAACCCTCGCGCGCAGGGGCGCCGTCCCAGGGTCGCCAGCCCCAGGCCGGCGCGAAGCCGTCCGCCTCGGCCGCGGCGAGCGACGTGCGATGGAACTCGTGGCCGACCACCCGCTCACCCGCCGCGAAGAGTGCAGAGTCCGTCACCGCCACCGCCTCGCGGTACCCGAGCGTGAGACGAGACCCGAACGAGGCGTCGACCCCGACCACGGAGGCCATCGCGTGCCCGTCGAGACTGCGGGCGAGGTAGAGCAGACCGGCGCACTCCGCATGGATCGGCGCCCCCGCCGTGGCGAGTTCGCGGATCTGCGTCAGGAGCGCGGAGTTTTCCGCGAGCGCGACGGCGTGTTCCTCGGGGAAACCACCGGGCAGCACCACGCCACTCGTGCCGGGCGGCAACGCGTCGTGCAGGGGGTCGAACGTGATCACGTCCGCACCGGCGGCGCCCAGGAGTTCGCGGTGTTCGGCGTACCCGAACGTGAACGCCCGGCCCCCGGCGATCGCCACGACCGGGCGCGGGCCGGGGAGAATCGGCCCGGCCTCGGCGGCGGGGTTCCACACCGGCCCGTCGACCGCCGACGACGCGAGCGCGCGGATGGCAGGCAGATCGAGGTGGCGGGCGGCCAATCGGGTCATCGCGTCGACGGCGGCCACCGCGTCGGCCCCGTGCTCCGCCGCCGGGATCAGCCCGAGATGTCGGGACGGGACCTCCAGTTCGGCCATCCGCGGCACGGCGCCGAGCACGGGGAGCCCGACGCGCTCGCATGCCTGTCGCAGCACCTGTTCGTGCCGCGGGCTTCCCACCCGGTTGAGGATCACCCCGCCGATGCGGACCCCGGTGTCGTAGGTGGAGAAGCCGTGCAGGACCGCGGCCAGGCTCTGGCTGTGCCCGCGGGCGTCGACCACGAGCACGACCGGGGCGCCGAGCAGTGCCGCCACCTGGGCCGTCGATCCCTCGGCCGACGGTTCCTGCGACGCGGCGTCGATCTTGCCGTCGAACAGGCCCATGACGCCCTCGACGACCGCGAGGTCGCATCCCGAACTGCCGTGCCGGTACAGCGGGGCGATCCGCTGCGCGCCCACCATAACCGGGTCGAGATTGCGTCCCGGACGTCCGGCCGCGAGCCCGTGATATCCGGGGTCGATGTAGTCGGGGCCGACCTTGAACGGTGCCACCGTGCAACCCGACTCACGGAGCGCTCCCACCAAACCGGTTGCGACAGTGGTCTTTCCGCTGCCCGATGCGGGAGCGGCGATGACCACCGCCGGCGCCGCGGGGAGCGTGGTCACCACTCGATGCCCCGCTGGCCCTTCCGGCCGGCGTCCATCGGGTGCTTGATCTTGGTCATCTCCGTCACCAGATCCGCGGCGTCGATCAGTGCCTGCGGGGCGTCGCGGCCCGTGATCACCACGTGCTGGTTGCCGGGCCGGTTCTGCAGGACCTCGACCACCTCGTCGACGTCCACCCACCCCCACTTCAGGGGATAGGTGAACTCGTCCAGCACGTAGAACCGGTGTTCCTCGGCCCCCAGCCGGCGGGCGATCTCGCGCCATCCCTCGGCGGCCGCGGCGGCGTGGTCTTCCTCGCTGCCGTGCTTGCGCGTCCACGACCAGCCCTCGCCCATCTTGTGCCACTGCACCGACCCACCGACACCGGTGTCCTCGTGCAGCTGACCGAGGGCGCGGAAGGCCGCCTCTTCCCCCACCTTCCACTTGGCGCTCTTGACGAACTGGAACACCCCGACGTCGAATCCCTGATTCCAGGCACGCAGCGCCATGCCGAATGCCGCCGTCGACTTCCCCTTGCCCGGTCCGGTGTGGACCGCGAGCACGGGAGCGTTGCGTCGTTGACGTGTGGTGAGGCCGTCGTTCGGAACGTTCTCGGGAACACCCTTGGGCATGTGTCTTCTCTCTTCCCTACCGAAGCCGCGTCCGGATCACGCCGCGGCGCGGACGACGCCCGCGACCTGCTGCGCGGACAATTCACCGAGGCGCACGTAGCCGCCCCGCAGCCGGCGGGCCAGCTCCGCGGCCAGCCCGAGCCGGACCACGCCGGTCTCGCAGTCGACGACCACCGACGCGACCGAGCTGTCGGCGAGCAGTCCCGCGGCCACCTTGGCCCGGTGCAGTGCGTCCTTGCCGCCCGTCGCCCGCCCGTCGGTCAGTGCGACGACGAGGGCGCGGCGCTGCGGATCGCGGAGACGTTCCCGCAGCACGACCTCACGCGCGCGCAGGAATCCTTCTGCCAGTGGGGATTTGCCGCCCGTCTTCATTCCGCGCAGGCGGCGGACGGCGATGTCCACCGAAGACGTGGGCGGCAGAACCAGTTCCGCGGCTCGCCCACGAACCGTGATCACCGCGACCTTGTCGCGGCGCTGGTAGGCGTCGCGCAGCAGTGAGACGACGGCACCGGTCACGGCGGACAATCGGTCACGGGCCGCCATCGACCCGGACGCGTCCACGACGAACACCACGAGGTTGCCCTCGCGGCCCTCGCGAATCGCCCCGCGCAGATCGGCGGAGTCCAGGATCATCCGGCCGGCGCTCCGGCCGCGGGCGACCTGCCGCTCAGCGGCGGCGAAGAGCGTGCCCACCAGGTGGAGTCCGTGCCCCTGTTCGGCGGTGGAGCGCACCGCGCGACCGCGGGACGAGCGCGAACGGGAACGCCGGCCCGGCGCGCCCTCGCCGACTCCGGGTACCTCGAGGAGCTTGGTGGTGAACTGGGTGCCGGTCGGTCCCGCCGGGCGTTCCGGGGGTGCCGGAGCGCCGCCTCCGGGCCCGTCGGGATCGTCGGGCCCCTCGGGCTCGGTGTCCCCGCCGACCGGTCCGGGCGGGGTGCCGGGCGGAGTTCCCGGCTCCTGCTCCGGCGGTTCCTCGGCACCGGACCTGGCGTCCTCGTCGGCCTGACGGAGAGCGTCGTCGAGCTGCTGTTCATCGAGGCCGGGTTCGTCGAACGGATCCCGGCGGCGGCGGTGCGGCAAGGTCAGCTCGGCGGCGACCCGCACGTCCTCCGCCGTGACGGCGCCGGCGCCCCGCCATGCGGCGTGCGCGGTCGCGGTCCGGGCGAGGACGAGATCGGCGCGCATGCCGTCCACGTCGAACGACGCACAGAGAGAAGAGATTCGGCGCAACTCGACGTCGTCGAGCTCGACGTCGTCGAGCCGGTCGCGGGCCTCGAGGATGGCGGCCGCCAGGGCGGCGTCCTGCTCGGCGTAGCGCTCGGCGAACCGTGCCGGGTCACGCTCGAAGTCGAGGCGCCGCCGGACCACCTCCATGCGCACGTCCACCTCCCGCGACGCCGCGACGTCGACGGCCAGCCCGAACCGGTCGAGGAGCTGCGGCCGGAGCTCGCCCTCCTCCGGGTTCATCGTGCCGACCAGCACGAATCGGGCGGCGTGCGAGTGCGAGATGCCGTCACGCTCGATGTGAACGCGGCCCATCGCCGCCGCGTCGAGGAGCACGTCGACCAGATGGTCGTGCAGAAGATTGACCTCGTCGACGTACAGGACACCCTGATGGGCGGCCGACAGCAGCCCGGGTTGGAACGCGCGCTCACCGTCGCGCAGGACCTTCTCGAGATCGAGGGAACCGACGACGCGGTCCTCCGTGGCTCCGACCGGCAGTTCGATCAGTCGCGCCGGGCGCGTCCCGTTCTCGTCGTGCACCGCGGGCAGCAGTGCGGTGAGAGCACGGACCACCGTCGACTTGGCCGTCCCCTTCTCACCGCGGACGAGAACACCGCCGATACCGGGGTGGACCGCGCAGAGGATGAGGGCGAGGCGCAACCGGTCCTGGCCGACCACCGCACTGAACGGGAATCCCCACGAAAAGTCGGGTCGAACCTGGTCCACTTCACGATCCGTACGCACGCTGCATCCCTTCACGTCCCGGTTTCCTCGCCGAGAGCTTTGGCCGGTACGAACGCCGCGGCAATCTGGCTGGGAGACCGGATCGGCAACCAGGGTGGTGGCAGCCGGTCAGAGATCCGTCACAGTGGCGGGACCGCGCCTGATTCGAACAGGACTTCCCCGCGGACATTCACCTGACGACCCTAGTCGGCGCTCACTGCGCGGCGCTCGACGGGGCCGCCTCCGCCGCCTCGTACGCAGCGCCGTAAGCGGCACCGCCGCCGCGCCGCATGGGGACGTGCGGGATGCCGTCCTCGACGAACTCTTCGCCGTCCGGCTTGAAACCGTGCTTGGCGTACATGTCCACCAGATACGTCTGCGCGTTGATGCGGCACGGCGCGTCGCCGACCTCGGCGAGCGCGGCGCGCAGCAGACGCGTCGTGTGCCCCTGCCCGCGCGCCGGCCGCGACGTGCACAGCCGACCGATGCGGAACGACGTGGTGCCGTCGGCGTGCTCCTCGAGGAGGCGGAGAGTGCAGACCACCTGACCGTCCTGCTCCAGCCAGAAGTGGCGGGTCTCGGCCAGCAGATCACGGCCGTCGAGTTCCGGGTACGGGCACGCCTGCTCGACGACGAAGACCTCTACGCGAAGCTTGAGCAACTCGTAGAGCGTCTTGTTGTCGAGATCGAGTGCCCACGAACGCTTGAGTGCTGCAGTTGCCGTCATGACAGGCAACTATCGCACAGCACCGGCAAGTGTGCGCGCCCGCGAACCCGGGCCGGTCGGTGCGTCAGACCGCGACCGACGCGTCCTCCACCTTGCTGGTGTCGAGCTGGAGCACCTTCGACGTCCAGTCCCACACCTGCGAGAACAGCGCGGTGTCGTCGGAGAGCTTCACGCCCAGCGACGGCACCATTTCCTGGAGCTTCGGCTTCCACGACTCGTACTGGGCCGGGAAGCAGCGCTGCAGCACGTCGAGCATGGCGGGCACCGCGGTCGACGCACCCGGCGACGCGCCGAGCAGGCCCGCGATGGTGCCGTCAGCGGCGTTGACGACGGCGGTGCCGAACTCGAGAACGCCGCCCTTGCCCTTGGCTCGACGGATGACCTGGACGCGCTGGCCCGCGGTGATCAGTTCCCAGTCCTTGCCGAGCGCCTTCGGGACGAACTCCCGCAGGGTCTCGATCCGGCCGGCCTCGGACATCGCGAGCTCACTGATCAGGTACTTGACGAGACCGAGTTCGCTGACGCCGACACCGAGCATCGAGAGCAGGTTGTTCGGCTTGACCGAGCTGGGCAGGTCGGTGACGCGGCCCTGCTTGAGGAACTTGGGCGACCAGCCGGCGTACGGCCCGAACAGCAGTCCGGGCTTGTTGCCGATCACGCGGGTGTCGAGGTGCGGAACCGACATGGGCGGCGCGCCGACGGCGGCCTTGCCGTAGACCTTGGCGCGGTGCTGGTCGATGAGCTCCGGGTTGGTGCAGCGCAGGAACGCGCCGCTGACGGGGAACCCGCCGAAGCCCTTGGCCTCCTCGATGCCGGACTTCTGCAGCAGGTGCAGCGCACCGCCACCGGCGCCGACGAACACGAACTTGGCGCGCACGACCTTCTTCACACCGTTGCGGCGGTTGGTGACCTTGACCACCCAGCTGCCGTCGGACTGCTTGGTGAGGTCGGTGACCTCGTGCCCGAAGTGGACGACGCCGCCGGATGCGCCGACGTAACCGAGGAGCTGCTTGGTCAGGGCGCCGAAGTCGACGTCGGTTCCGTCCTGGGTCCAGTTGAGTGCGACGGGATCGCTGAAGTCGCGGCCCTTCGCCATCAACGGCAGGCGACGGGTGAACTCGTCGGGTGCGTCGATGTACTCCATGCCCGCGAACAGGGGGTGACCGGCGAGGGCGTCGTAGCGGGCCCGCAGGTACTTCGCGTTGGCCTCGCCGTGCACGAAGCTCACGTGCGGGATGGGGTTGATGAACTCCTTGGGGTGCGTGAGCACACCGCTCTCGACACCGTGCGCCCAGAACTGCCGCGACACCTGGAACTGCTCGTTCACGTTGACGGCCTTCGTGATGTCCACGGTGCCGTCGGCGTTCTGCGGGGTGTAATTGAGCTCACACAGCGCGGAGTGGCCGGTGCCCGCGTTGTTCCACGGGTCGCTGCTCTCGGCGGCTACTGCGTCGAGCCGCTCGAATGTGGTGATCGACCAATCGGGCTGCACCTGACGCAGGATCGCTCCCAGCGTCGCGCTCATGATGCCCGCGCCAACCAGCACTACATCCGTTTTCGTCTCTACCGCATTCTGATCTGACACTGGAGTATCGACTTCCTTGTCCATAGCCGTACGCGCATACGCCTGCCGTGTTCGCCGGATAGGTTACCCGCGCGTATGAGCGAGAATCACCTGCCCCAATTGTGCGCCTCCCCGCGCCCCCGAATCGCACATTAGATTGTGATCTGTGACTACATGGGCTCCCGACGTTCTCGGCGACGGATATCAGCAGCTGACCATTCCTCTCGGCACCGACCCGGACGGCGAGGGCGAGGTGAAGGCGACGCTGATCCGCTACCAGCCCGCGCAGGAGACGAAGAAGACCGGCCGCGCCGTGCTCTACGTTCACGGATTCACCGACTACTTCTTCCAGAAGCACTTGGCCGAGCACTTCGCCGAACAGGGTTACGCGTTCTTCGCGCTCGACCTGCGCAAGTGCGGCCGCTCGCTCGAACCCGGCCAGACGCCGCACTTCGTCTCCGATCTGACGCTTTACGACGCCGAGCTGAACGAGGCGTTGCGCCAGGTCCGGGAACAGACCGGTGACGGGGAGGTCCTGCTGGTCGCGCATTCGACGGGCGGTCTGGTTCTGCCGCTGTGGCTGCACCGCCTGCAGCGCAAGCCGGGCGGCACCGCGGCACTCGGCATCAGCGGGGTCATCCTCAACAGCCCGTGGTTCGACCTGCAGGGTCCGTCGTATCTGCGAAACGTGGGGACGGTGGCCGTCGATGCGCTCGGGCGCGTCAAACGCAAGTCGATCATCCCGAAGACCGGGCTCGACACGTACGGCGTGAGCCTGCACGTGGAGGGCAACGGTATCTGGAACTACAACCTCGACTGGAAGCCGCTGAGCGGTTTCCCGGTGACGTTCGGGTGGTTGCGTGCGGTGCGCCGTGGGCACGCCCAGTTGCACCGCGGTCTCGACATCGGGGTTCCGGCCCTGATCCTCCGGTCCAAGGCGTCGTACTTCGCGCCGCGGTACGACCCCAGGGTGGACACGGCCGACGCCGTCCTCGACGTCCGGCAGATCGCCCGCTGGGCGGGTTGCCTCGGTGACCGCACCACGATCGTGCCCATCGCGGGCGCCCGGCACGACGTGTTCCTGTCCGCCGACAAGCCCCGGGCGGAGGCGTTCGCCGAAGTGGACCTGTGGCTCGACTGGTTGCACGGCCACAACGCGGCGGAGGCCAACCGATGACACATTTCGATCTGGCGATCATCGGTTCGGGGTCCGGAAACTCGCTGCCCGACGAACGCTTCGCCGACAAGACGGTCGCGATCCTGGAGGAGGGCATCTTCGGCGGGACGTGCCTGAACGTGGGTTGCATCCCGACGAAGATGTTCGTCTACGCCGCGGAGGTGGCCCGCACGGTCGGCAATTCCGCGAAGTACGGCGTCGACGCGGAGCTCGAGGGGGTGCGCTGGCCGGACATCGTCAAACGGGTCTTCGGCCGCATCGACCCGATCTCGGCAGGCGGGGAGCGCTACCGCGCCGAGGACAGCCCGAACACCACGCTGTTCCGCGGGCACGCGACGTTCGTGGGCCCACGGACCCTCGACACCGGAACCGGGGAGGTCGTCACCGCCGACCAGGTGGTGATCGCGGCCGGGTCCCGGCCGATCATTCCCGACGTGGTCCGGGAATCCGGTGTGCGGTACTACACGAACGACGACATCATGCGGTTGCCGGAGCTGCCCGAGCGCATGGTGATCATCGGTGCGGGATACATCGCCGCCGAGTTCGCGCACGTGTTCTCCGCGCTCGGCACCCGGGTGTCGCTGATCGCGCGCAGCTCCCACCTGCTGCGGCACCTCGACGAGGACGTTTCGCGCCGGTTCACGGATCTCGCCCAGAAGAAATGGGACGTGCACCGCGGCAGCGCCGTCGCGGCCGTGCGCCGCGACGGTGACGGCGTCGCGGTCGAACTCGAGGACGGCACCGTCGTCTCGGGTGACGTTCTCCTGGTGGCGACCGGGCGGCAGTCGAACGGCGACGCCATCGGGGCCGCCGCCGGTGGCATCGACCTCGACGACGAGGGACGCGTCGTGGTCGACGACTACCAACGGACCAGTGCCGAAGGCGTTTTCGCGCTCGGTGACGTCTCCTCGCCGTACCAGCTCAAGCACGTCGCCAACCACGAGGCGCGAGTGGTTCAGCACAATCTCCTGCAGGACGCGTGGAAGGACACGTCGGGTCTGCGCGCCGCGGACCACCGGTTCGTACCCGCCGCCGTGTTCACCGACCCGCAGATCGCGCACGTCGGGCTGACCGAGGCCGAGGCCCGGGAGGCGGGCTGGGACATCACGGTGAAGGTGCAGGCGTACGGCGACGTCGCCTACGGGTGGGCGATGGAGGACGACGAGGGGCTGTGCAAGGTCATCGCCGAACGCGGCACCGGGCGTCTGCTCGGTGCGCACGTGATCGGCGCCCAGGCACCCACGGTGATCCAGCCGCTGATCCAGGCGATGAGCTTCGGGCTGACGGCGCAGCAGATGGCGCGGGGACAGTACTGGATCCACCCGGCGCTGCCCGAGGTCGTCGAGAACGCTCTCCTCGGCCTCGAGCTGCCGCCCGAGTGACGGTCGCCAAGTCCGTCGCGCTGTTCGCCGTCGCGGCGCTGTTCGAGATCGGCGGCGCGTGGCTGGTGTGGCAGGGCGTCCGCGCGCACCGGGGCTGGATCTGGATCGGCGCCGGTGTGGCGGCGCTCGGTGCGTACGGGTTCGTCGCGACGATGCAGCCGGACGCCCACTTCGGCCGCATCCTCGCCGCGTACGGCGGGGTGTTCGTCGCGGGCTCGCTGATCTGGGGCATGGTGGCGGACGGTTTCCGCCCGGACCGCTGGGACGTCTCGGGCGCCCTGATCTGCCTGCTGGGCATGGCCGTCATCATGTACGCCCCACGCTGAACACGGTCGCGCTCGGCGTGGGGCCGGGATCTACCAGGGGCTGGTACGGAGGACGATCTCGGTGGCCAGCTCCGCCGCCGCCGCGGCCGGGACGTTGGTGACGTCGTCGAGTTGAACGACGCGGAAGTCGGAGTAGACGAAGCGGCCGCTCGCGTCCGCCTCGGCACGCCGGTCGGGGCTGCCGACCATCACGGTCGTGGGGAGTTCGACCGGCGGGCAGTCGGATCCGCGCACCGCACCGGCGGAGTCGGGTGCCGCCGGATGCCCCCGGTCGGCCACCACGAGGCTGGCGAAGCGTCCGAACTGGCGAGCCGCCAGCGACCACGCCAGTTCGGCTCCTTCGCGGCTGCCGACGAGGTTGACCCACCCGACCTTCAGTTCGTCGAGCAGAGCCATGATCGTCGTCTCGTCGAGACCGGTGATGTCCTCGGGCACGATCGTGCGCAGATCGGAATTGTGCAGGCGCTCGCAGACGCCGTCGTAGACATCCGGTCCGTCGCCGGCCCCCGGCAGTAGGAGAACGGTGTGTTTGCTCTCCGGTCCGTCGATGCGGACCGTGCAGGTTCCATTTCCCACCGCCACGTGCGTCAGTTCCATGGGCTAAAAGCTACGCGATCGGGGACGTCTTGCGCTCGGACCTCCCTGGTTCTATGGTTCATTACATGAGTAATGAACCGATCAACCGACGAGGCGGGCGTCGATGATCGACAACGGCAGACCGCTGTTCCAGCAGATCGCAGAACTCATCGAGAACTCGATCATCGACGGAACCCTTCCCGAGGAAGGCCAGGTGCCGTCCACCAACGAGCTCGCCGCGTTCCACCGGATCAACCCGGCGACCGCAGCCAAGGGGCTGAATCAGCTCGTCGCCGACGGGATCCTCTACAAGAAGAGGGGAATCGGAATGTTCGTCACCTCCGGCGCCCGGAACGCGCTGCGCTTCCGGCGACGCGAGCGGTTCGCGCGCCAGTTCATCGACCCGCTCGTCACCGAGGCGGACAAACTCGGCGTCAGCATCGCCGAACTCAAGACCATGCTCGACCAACGGGAGGGAGCACGATGATCGGCACAGCATTCGACACGAAGACGGTCGCCTCGGCGCGGGGCCTCGGCAAGCGATTCGGCGACTTCGTCGCACTCGACGGGATCGACTTCTCCCTGCAGGAGAACAAGATCTACGGCCTCCTCGGCCGCAACGGCGCCGGCAAGACCACGCTCATGCAGATCCTCACCGGCCAGGAGTTCCAGACTTCGGGCACGGTCGAGATCTTCGGTCAGGCTCCGCACGAGAACTCCCGGGCACTCACCGAGGTGTGCTTCGTCAAGGAGAGCCAGAAATACCCGGACGACTTCAAGGTCGGGCACGTCCTCGCGACCGCACGGCACCTGCTCCCCCACTGGAACGAGGAGTTCGCACAGACACTGCTGGAGGATTTCGACCTTCCGTTGTGCCGCAAGGTGAAGAAGCTGTCGCGGGGCATGACGTCCGCGCTCGGCGTGACGGTCGGTCTGGCCTCCCGCGCACCGCTCACCCTGTTCGACGAGCCGTATCTCGGCCTCGACGCGGTGGCACGGCACCTCTTCTACGACCGGCTTCTCGCCGACTACGCCGAACACCCGCGCACGGTCGTGCTCTCCACACACCTCATCGACGAGGTCAGCGACCTGATCGAACACGTGATCCTGATCGACAAGGGACGGATCATCCTCGACGAGGACACCGACGCGCTGCGCGAAGGCGCCGTCGTCGTCTCCGGCCTGGCTTCGCTCGTCGCCGACTTCACCTCGAACAAGACTGTCCTGCACCGTGAATCGCTGGGTAATCACGAACGGGCAACCGTGCAGACCACCCTGTCGGACTCCGAACGGGACCGGGCGGTCGACGACGGCCTGCATTTCGAGCCGCTCAGCCTTCAGCAGCTCGTGGTCCGCAGCACCACGGCCACCAAGGAGGACGCACGATGACGAACAGGGTCCTGACCGTCTCCCGCATCCACACCGTCGCCTGGCCCCTGCTCGTCGCGTGGCCACTGGGCGTGCTGGTCGCGTCGTTCACGATCGGTGCGGCCATCTTCGCGATGGTGGGCGACACCGGCAGCGACACCAACTTCACCGGCGGCGTCTTCTCGCTGTTCGGGTTCGCTCTCGCGTTCTACCTGCAGGCCATGACACAGACGTTCCCGTTCGCACTGGGGATGAGCGTCACCCGACGCGACTATTTCGCGGCCACCCTGATCGTCGCCGCCGTCCAGGTCTTCGTGTTCGGGGTAATGCTCTACGGACTGTCGCTGATCGAGGAGGCCACCGGCGGCTGGGGTGTGGGGATGCGGATGTTCGCGATACCCAACTACTTCACGTCCGACCCGATCATACAACTGGCCGCCTACTTCGCCTTCCTGTCACTGACCGCGGCGGCCGGAATGTTCCTGGGCGCACTGCATCACCGGTGGCGGGTGGTGGGGCTCTTCACGCTCGGCGTCGGCACTCTCCTCGCCGCAGGCGCCGCCGCGTTCGTGATCACGTGGCAGAAGTGGTGGCCGGACATCGGCCACTGGTTCGCCGCCGCGCCCCGGTCGGTGCCGATGGTGTGGCTGCCGGCACTGGCCGCGGCCGCGGGGATCATCGCGGCGTGGGCGCTCGTCCGCCGCGCGACGGCCTAACGCACCAGGGTCGACGCGATGGCCGGAAGGCCTTCCGGGGCACCTGCGCCGAGGAGGTCCTCCAGGGCACGGAGATCGAGGTTCTGCTCCACCAGATCCGCCAGCAGATCGAGTTGAGCGGTCCGGATCGCGGCGACATCCGTGTCGGGTGCGGTGACGAAACCGGTTCTCCCCGCGTGATCGGCCACGTCGTCCAGCAGGAGCCGGCGGAAACGGTCGGTCTCCAGCAGTCCGTGCCAGTGCGTGCCGTACACGGCGCCGCGGATACTGCCTTCCGCGGCGCCGCTGCTCGCGTGGAGCAGGGGCTCGTCGCCGTTGCGCCGCACCCGGCCGTGATGGATCTCATACCCGGACACCGGAACTCCGTGGGCGTTGCCGCGCACCTGCGCGAGCACCTTGTCCGGGGCGAACTCCACCTCGAGGTCGAGCAGTCCGAGACCGGGCACCGCACCCCGGCCGGATTCGACGTCGTCGACGATCACGGACCCGAGCATCTGGTAGCCGCCACACACGCCGAGCACCGGACCGCCGCGTTTCGCGTGCGCGGCGATCGCATCCGCGATGCCGTTGCGGCGCAACCACTCCAGATCCGACACGGTCGACTTGCTGCCGGGCAGGACGATCAGGTCGGCGTCCTCCAGCCGCGACGGATCGGTGACCCAGCGCACCGACACCCCGGGTTCGCACGCGAGCGCCTCGACGTCCGTCGAATTGGAGATGCGGGGCAGGCGGATCGCGGCCACCCGCAGCCAGTCGTCGCCGATCGGTGGCGCCGGACGTCCGACCGGGGCGTCCCCCACCACACCGAGCGAATCCTCCGCGTCGAGCCACAGGTCCTCGGCGAAGGGAATCACCCCGAGCGTCGGGCGTCCCGTCACGGCCGTCAACTGCTCGAGGCCCGGCCCCAGCAACGACACGTCGCCGCGGAACTTGTTGATCACGAATCCCGCGATCAACGCCTGGTCGTCCGGTTCGAGGACCGCCACGGTGCCGAACAGGTGGGCGAGCACTCCACCGCGGTCGATGTCGCCGACGACGATCACCGGCAGGCCCGCGGCCCGGGCGAGCCCCATGTTGGCGAGGTCGGTGGCTCGCAGGTTGATCTCGGCGGGTGAGCCCGCTCCCTCACAGATCACGACGTCGTAGTCGGCGCGCAGCGACGCCAGTTCCTCGGCGACCACCGCACGCAGGTGCTGCCGGTGCTCGATGTAGTCGCGGGCTCCGACGGACGTGACCGCGCGGCCGCGCACCACCAATTGCGACGTGCGGTCGCTCCCCGGTTTCAGCAGTACGGGGTTGAAGCGGACACTCGGCTCGAGTCCGCAGGCCGCGGCCTGCAGCGCCTGCGCCCGGCCGATCTCGCCGCCGTCCAGCGTGACGACGGAGTTGTTCGACATGTTCTGCGCCTTGAACGGCGCCACCCGGACACCTCGCCGCGCGAGCATCCGGCACAGTCCCGCGACGAGCACACTCTTGCCCGCGTCGGACGTGGTGCCGGCGACGAGCAGGGCGCCCTTCCACCGGCTCTCACTCAAGGCAGGGTGAGGATCTCGTTGCCGGTCTCGGTGACCACGATGGTGTGCTCGAACTGAGCCGTCCACTTGCGATCCTTGGTGACGACGGTCCAGTCGTCGTCCCAGATCTCCCAGCCGATGTCGCCGAGGTTGATCATCGGTTCGATCGTGAACACCATGCCGGGTTCGATGACCGTGTCCACGGAGGGCTCGTCGTAGTGGAGGACGACGAGGCCGTTGTGGAAGGTGGTGCCGATGCCGTGTCCGGTGAAGTCGCGGACCACGCCGTAGCCGAAGCGGTGCGCGTACGACTCGATGACGCGGCCGATGACGTTGAGCGCACGGCCGGGCTTGACGGCTTTGATGGCGCGCATCGTCGCCTCGTGGGTCCGCTCCACCAGCAACCGGTTCTCCTCGGCGACGTCCCCGGCGAGGAACGTGGCGTTGGTGTCCCCGTGCACGCCGCCGATGTACGCGGTGACGTCGATGTTGACGATGTCGCCGTCCTGGATCACCGTCGAGTCGGGGATGCCGTGGCAGATCACCTCGTTCAGCGACGTGCAGCACGACTTGGGGAAACTCTTGTATCCGAGCGTCGACGGGTAGGCGCCGTGATCGATCATGTACTCGTGCGCGATGCGGTCGAGCTCGTCGGTGGTGACACCCGGCGCCACCGCCTTACCGGCCTCCTGCAGGGCCTGCGCCGCGATCTTGCTCGCCACCCGCATGGCCTCGATGGTCTCCGGGGTCTGCACCCACGGCTCGTTGCCTTCCTTCGCCGTGGGCTTCCACGCGTACTCGGGACGCTCGATCCCCGCCGGTACGGCGAGGACGGGCGACACGGTTCCGGGGCTCAGTGCTGTGCGGACAGACATGGGTACCAGGTTAGCCCCGTGCACGACCCGGACGCCCCCGGACCCGTCGTGCGCGTCGACATCACTCCCGCAGTGTGGTGAGAAAGGCGATCCGGTCGCCGCGGTAGAGGGAACGCACCCGTTCGATCGGGACGCCGTCGGTGTCGAGCGAGACACGATGGAGCCGCAGCATCGGCATCGCGGTGGTCGAGTCGAGCAGCGCGGCCTCCCGCGGGGAGGCCAGCACCGTCTCGATCCGCTCGGTCGCCGACGCGAACACCACGCCGGTCTCGCGGATCGCCGCGTACAGCGAGGTGCCCGGGTCGAACCTGCGCGCCATCTCCCCGAACCGTTCGGCGGGCAGATGGGTGCTTTCGAGCCCGATCTTCTCGTCGTCCGCGAGCAGGACGCGTTCGAGGTGGATCACCGGCGCCCCGAACGCGAGACCGAGCGCCTCGGCGAGGTCCGCGTCGGCACCGAGTTCCTCGAACGTCACCAGTTCGCGCCCGGGCACCCGGCCCTGACTGAGCGCACCCTCGGTGTAGGACCGCAACGACAGCGGCTGCACGAGCTTCGGGCTGGCGACGACGGTGCCGCGGCCGCGACGTTCGACGCGACCCTCGACCAGCAGTTCGTGGATGGCCTGCCGCACCGTCTCGCGGGACACCGTGAACCGCAGGGCCAGTTCCCGCTCCGCAGGGACCGCGTCCCCCACCTCGAGTTCGGCGAGGATCGACTCGAGTTCGGTGCGGACCCGGTAGTACTTGGGGACGTTCCGCGTTTCCGTCATGGTGTGGGTATCACCGTGTCTCGTACTGTGCGCGCGACGGCAATCACGTCGTCGACCCTCTGAATTGCGGTGTGAGCCAGTCGCACCCCTCGCCGTCGTAGACGCAGCACAGCGACCGCAGCGCCACCGTAGTGTCGATCAACGCGGACTCCCCGGACGCGCCGCTGTCGTCGTTCATGCGGCCGAGCGTACCCGAAAAATGGTCTATACCAATTGTTCACCTGCCGTTCTTCTCGCAGTGGCCCACTGGTCTAGACCAAACGGCAAGCTCCGTTTCGCAATCCCCCTCATCGTTAGGAACCCGTCATGCGTCTTCGCCCCCGGATCGCCGCTGCCGCCCTGGCCGCGACCGTCCTCACCCTCGGAACCGCCTGCGGCGGAACCGGCACCGCCGCCGGTTCGGGCACCGACACCGTCACCGTCTACAGCGCCGACGGGCTCTCCGGTTGGTACAAATCGCGTTTCGACGCCTTCACCGCACAGACCGGGATCGCGGTGAACCTCGTCGAGGCCGGATCCGGCGAAGTCGTCTCTCGCCTCGAGAAGGAACAGTCGAACCCGCAGGCCGACGTCGTCGTCACGCTGCCGCCGTTCATCCAGAAGGCCGACTCCCAGGGACTGCTCGTTCCGAGCGGTGTCGACGCCTCCGCGGTTCCCGCGGCGGAGAAGGACGCGGCCGGTCACTTCGTTCCCGTCGTCGAGAACTACCTGTCCTTCATCGCCAACCCGGCGGCCTCGCCTGCTCCCCGGACCTGGGACGACCTGCTGTCCGACCAGTTCAAGGGCAAGATCCAGTACTCGACCCCCGGCCAGGCCGGCGACGGCACCGCGGTGCTGCTGCTCCTGCAGCACCTGAGGGGCAAGGACGGCGCACTCGACTATCTCACCAAGCTTCAGGTCAACAACGTGGGACCGTCGTCCTCGACCGGCAAGCTGCAGCCGAAGGTCAGCAACGGCGAACTGCTCGTCGCCAACGGTGACGTCCAGATGAACCTCACGTCCATCGCCGAGGACGGTTCGACATTCGACCTCTTCTTCCCCGCCGCCGCCGACGGCACCCGCACCACCGTCGCCCTGCCGTACGTGATGGGTCTGACGAAGGGCGCGCCCCGCAGCGAGCAAGGCAGGCAATTGATGGAGTTCCTGCTGTCCGAGGAGTCGCAGAAGACGGTCGCCGACGACGCGCTCGGCATGTCGGTCCGCGAAGACGTGCGCGCCGCCGCGGGCGAGAGCTCCCCGGCGCGAGCACTGCAGGGGGTGCAGGTGTGGTCGCCGAACTGGAACGACGTACTCACCGAACTCGATTCGGACATCGCGGCGTACCAGAAGGCCACCGGGAGCTGATCGTGTCGGGAACTCCAGCCAGGCGGGCACACCCGTCGCACACCACTGCGGTCCGCGGAGCCACCGACTTCTCCGCGCCGGCCATCACGTTCGACCGCGTCACCGTCGGCTACGGCCGCGGCAAGGGCGTGACTCACGCCCTGATCGACTTCAACCTGCGCGTCGGCCGCGGTGAGACGGTGGCCCTGCTCGGCCCGAGCGGATCCGGAAAGTCGACCGCACTGAAGGCACTCGCGGGATTCGTCCGCCCCACTTCGGGTTCCGTGCGGCTCGGATCCCGCGACGTCACCGACCTACCACCCGCGAAACGGGGAATCGGCGTCGTCGTGCAGTCCTACGCGCTGTTTCCGCACATGCGGGTGGCCGACAACGTCGCGTTCGGCCTCCGCTCCCAACGGGTGCCGCGCGCGCAGATCGGCGCGCGGGTGGCCGAGGCACTCGACATGGTCGGCATGTCCGCCTACGGCAAGCGCCTGCCCCGCGAACTGTCGGGCGGACAGCAGCAGCGGATCGCGATCGCGCGGGCCCTCGCGATCCGGCCCTCGGTTCTGCTGCTCGACGAACCGCTCGCCGCGCTGGACGCCCAACTGCGCGAGAGCATGCTCGGTGAGCTTGCGGGGCTGCGGGCGGCCCTGCCCGACACTGCGATGCTCTACGTCACGCACGATCAGAGCGAGGCGCTGGCGCTGGCCGACCGGATCGCCGTCATGCGGAACTCCCGGCTCGCCGACATCGACACCGCCGAGAATCTCTGGAAGCGGCCGCCGAGCAGTTTCACCGCGGAATTCCTCGGCGGCGCCAACCTGCTGCCGTGCACCGTCACCCGGGTGATCGGGACGTCGGCGCTCGTGTCGATCGGCGGCGTTCCCGTCACTGCAACCGCGCCGCAACCCGACATCGGGCACGTGGAGTGGGAGTCGGACCTGCCCGCGTTCCTGTGTGTCCGCCCGCACGCGGTGACGCTGACGGCGCCCGGCGCGCGGGGTTCGTTCTCGGCGCGGATCGTCTCGACGGTGTGGCGGGGATCGACCACGCGGATCACGCTCGCCGTCGACGATTTCGAGGGAGTGCAGGTGGACGCGGACGTGTCCGGTCACGACCAGCGTGGTCCGGGCACCGTCGTCGGCGTGCAGTTCCCGTCCGACGGCAGCGTCCTGGTACCGGCGACATGACCGCGACCCTCGAGCGTCCGCCCGCCGCGACGGCACCGCTCTCCCGCGAGCCGTTCCGGTGGCGAGGCATCGCGTGGACGCTCCCACCCCTGCTGCTCGTACTCGGATTCGCCGTCTACCCGATGGCGCGGGTGCTCACCGAATCCCTCGACTCCGAGACCGGTTCCGGTCTGGACAACTGGTCCAGGGTGCTCGGCTCGGAACTGTTCCGCACAGCCCTGTGGCGGACGGTGCAGATCGCCGCCCTCTCCACCCTCGGCTGCCTGATCCTCGGCACGTTCCTCGCGCTCGTCCTGGCGTTCGTCCCGTTCACGGGATCGAAGGTCGTGGGACGGCTGATCGACGCGGTGCTGTCACTGCCGTCGTTCCTGATCACGCTGGCGTTCACGTTCCTCTACGGCACCGCCGGAGCAGTGAACGCACTGATCGCGCGGATCACCGGCGACGCCGACGGACCGCTGAACTTCCTCGGCACCCCACTCGGGGTGATCGCCGCGGAGGTCACGTTCTTCACGCCGTTCGTCGTCCGCCCCCTGCTCGCCGCGTTCACCCAGATCCCCCGCGAACAACTCGACGTCGCCGCCAGTCTCGGGGCGTCGCCGCTGCGGGTGCTCCGGACCGTGGTGATGCCCGAGGCGTGGCCCGCACTGCTGGCGGGTGGATCGCTGGTGCTGCTGCTCACCCTCAACGAGTTCGGCATCGTCCTGTTCACGGGCGCCAAGGACGTGGTGACGCTGCCCGTCCTGATCTACACGCGCGGCATCGTCACGTTCGACCTGCCGGGCGCCGCAGTGATCGCCACAGTCCAGGTGGCGCTGTCGCTGACCCTGTACTGCACATACCGATTCGTGTTCGCCACGCTGACGGGAGGCAGCCGTGCTGCTGTGGACGAGAAGGTCTAGAGCCTTGGCCCTGGCCGTGTTCGCGGTCGTCGTGACCGTCGTGTTCGTGGCACCCATCGCCACCGTGATCGCGGCCGCGCTGGCCGGGTCCTGGACGGGCCCACTGCCGTCGGACCTCGGCGGCCGGAACTTTGCGAAGGCACTGTCCGACGAGAACCTCGCCAGTCTCACCGTCAGCCTGCAGACGGCGTTCATCGCAGGCGCACTGGCACTGGTGGTCGGGACGTGGGCGGCACTGGCAGCGCGTGAGGCGCCGACGTGGTTGCGCCGCATCACCGACGCCGTCTTCCACCTGCCGATCGCGATCCCGTCCGTGGCGATCGGACTGGGTCTGCTGATCGCGTTCAACTCGCGGCCGCTCCTGCTCGGCGGAACGAAGTGGATCGTCATCCTGGCGCACACGATCCTCGTGCTGGCGTTCACGTTCAGCACCGTCTCGGCGGCTCTGGACCGCCTCGATCCCGCCTACCGGCAGGCCGCCGAATCCCTCGGCGCCGGTCCCACCCGGGTCCTGCTGCGGATCACGCTGCCGCTCCTGCTGCCTGCGCTCGGCGCCGCCGCGGGCCTGTCGATCGCGCTGTCGATGGGCGAACTGGGCGCCACCGTGATGGTGTATCCGGCGACCTGGAAGACGTTGCCGGTGAGCATCTTCGGGCTCACCGACCGTGGTCAGGTCTTCCTCGCCGCGGCCGACACCACGCTGCTGCTCGCGGTCACCCTCCTCGCGTTGCTGGTCGTCGGCCGCATCCGCGGGCGCTGAAGCACCCGTGCGCCTTTCTGGTAGCTGGAGCTACCAGAAAGGCGCACGGGCGGCGGAGCCGCCTACTTCTGGCGGAGCAGGTACCGCTGCACCTTGCCGCTGGGGGTCTTGGGCAGGTTGGGGACGAAGTGCACGGTGCGCGGGTAGGCGTGCGCCGCGAACTTCTTCTTCACCAGCGTCTGCAGTTCGACCTCCAGTTCGTCGGTCCCGTCGACGCCTTCGCGCAGGACCACGAACGCCTCGAGCACCTCACCGCGCAACTCGTCGGGCATCCCGACGACCGCAGCCTCGACGACCTCGTCATGCATCACGAGCACACTCTCGACGTCGAAGGGCCCGATCCGGTAGCCGGCCATGATGATCACGTCGTCGTCGCGGGCGGAGAAGAAGAAGAAGCCGTCCTCGTCGGTCTGCCCGGCGTCGCCGGTGAGATACCAGCGACCGTCGGCGGTGAACCGCTGCGCGGTCTTCTCCGGGGCGTCGACGTAGCCGGTGAACCACATCAGTGGGCTGCCCAGTGTGTCGATCGCGACCCGACCCGGGGTGCGCGGCGGCGCGATCGCGTCGGAGTCGTCCTCGAGGACGGCGCACGCCCACCCCGGCAGCGGTTTGCCCATGGACCCGTCGCGCACCTCGTCCCGCAGTCCGTCGGCCCAGGAGTTGGCGATGAACATGCCGTGCTCGGTCTGGCCGTAGTGGTCGCGCACGAACACGTTCAGGTTGGCCTCGGCCCACGAGATCACGTCGGGGGTGAGCGGTTCACCCGCCGACGACGCGCGCCGCAGTGTCACCGTCTCGGGGATCGGCGTGGGGTCGGCCCGCAGGCTGCGGTAGACCGTGGGCGCGGCGGCGAAGTTGGTGACGCCGAAGCGCTCCATCACCTGCCAGGTGAGGGGCGCGGAGAACCCGGCGTGCAGCAGGATGCTGCGGATGCCCGCGGCGAGGGGCCCGAGCAGGGCGTAGTACAGGCCGTACGCCCAGCCGGGGTCGGCGGCGTTCCAGAACACGTCGTCCTTGCGGACGTCGAGGCCGAACTCCTGGTAGGCGTGGAACGACGCGAGGGCCCGCAGCCGCACCGGCACCCCCTTCGGTGTGCCGGTCGTGCCGCTGGTGAACAACTGGACGAGGGGTCCGTCGCCGCCGACCGTGACGGCCGCACCCTTCGCATCCGCGGCGTCGTGCGACTCCACGAGCGTCGCGAAGTCGAGCGCATCGGCGCCGGCCCCGCCCACGACGACGACCTGCCAGGACGCGTCCGCGGGGATGTCCTCCCCTGGAGTCAGCTTGTCGAGCTGGTTGGCGTCGGAGACCACGACCTTCGCCCCGCTCGCGCCCAGCCGGAACGCGATCGCGGGCGGCGCGAACGCGGTGAACAGGGGAACGTGGACGGCACCCCGGCGCCAGATGCCGAGCAGCGCGACGACCAGTTCGGCCGACTTGCCCATCAGCGTCGCGACGTGGTCGCCCGGCTCGACGCCGAGGTCGGCGAGTGCGGCGGCGAATCGCGTGGACTGCTCGCGCAGGTAGCCGTAGGTGAGGTCCGTCGACGACAGATCCGATTCGACGACGGTGAATGCCACGTCGTCGGCGGGGTGTCGATCACACAGCAGTTCCGCGGCGGACGCCGTCGGCGTGTCGTACTGGTCCAGCAGCTCACGCACGCGTGCGGTGGGATCGGTGGTCATGCGGTACTCCTTGTGCTCTCATGGCCTGTGACAGATGATCGGGCCGTCGCCCGAACTCACTACGGTTATGATCTAGCTCACAGACCGCTGTGACTACCCCCGGAAAGGGGTGACCGACTTGGTTGCTCGTGCACCGTCGCTGCTGCGCCCTCGGGACGGGGACGCACTTCGGGGTGAGCTGCGCTCCATCGCAGCTCACGGTGTCGCGCCGGTCCTGTTCGGCGGCGAGGTCCAGGACGGCACACTGCACCTCAGCGAGTTCGTCGGCACCCGAACCAACAACCTCAAAGGCCTCGCGATCCCCTCGCGTTCCGGTCTCGGTGGCCGCGTCGTCGCCCAGCGCACACCGGTGGCGGTCAACGACTACGGCCGCTCCTCGACCATTACCCACCACTACGACCGGCCCGTCCTCAGTGAGGGACTCCGGTCCATCCTCGCGGTGCCGGTCATGGTGCGGGGCAGCTCGCGCGCCGTGCTCTACGCCGCCATCCGCGACTGCGCACCGATCGGCGACCGCACCGCCGACATCGTCGTCGCGGCGTCCCGGCGCCTCGGCACCGAGATCGCCATCCGGGACGAGGTCGATCGCCGCCTCGAGATGATGAAGACGCTCGACGTGAGCGGCGCCGGCGGCGCCACCACCGAGGAACTCCGCAACATCCACGCGGAGCTGCGGAGTGTCGCACAGACCGTCGCCGACACGTCGTTGCAGACCCGTCTCCGCGGGCTGTCGCAGCGACTGGCGGGCATTCTGCGGCCGGACGCCGACAGCGCCGACGAGGACCCCGGCGTCCGCCTCACCCCACGCGAGATCGACGTCCTGTCTCACGTGGCCCTGGGATGCACCAACAGTGAAGCAGCACAGCGCCTCTCGGTGGGCCCCGAGACGGTGAAGAGTTACCTGCGCAGTGCCATGAGCAAGCTCGACGCACGGTCGCGGCACGAGGCGGTGGTCACCGCGCGCAGGCTCGGGCTGCTCCCCTAGCGAACACAGTCTCCTCGAACGAGGGACGCAGGCGGTAGCGAAAGGCGGTGGATCATGGGATCGACAGCGGACGCCACGAGTTCGAACGCACCGGATTCGAATTCGCCCGAACAGCCCAGCCTCAAGCGGGTGATGGGCCCGGGGCTGCTCCTGCTGTTCATCGTCGGAGACATCCTCGGCACCGGCATCTACGCGCTCACCGGAAAGGTGGCCAATCAGGTCGGGGGCGCGGTATGGCTGCCGTTCCTGGTGGCATTCGTCGTCGCGATCATCACCGCATTCAGTTATCTGGAGCTGGTCACCAAGTTCCCGAAGGCCGCAGGCGCCGCCCTGTACACGCACAAGGCGTTCGGGGTGCACTTCCTCACGTACATGGTCGCGTTCGCGGTGATGTGCTCGGGAATCACGTCCGCGTCGACGGCGTCGCGGGCGTTCGCCGCCAATTTCGTCGAGGCGTTCGACCTCGACTTCTCCACCGGGATCGGCATCACCCTGCTCGGTCTCGGCTTCATGACGCTGGTGGGTCTCGTCAACTTCCGCGGAGTCAGCGAGAGCGTCAAGACCAACGTCGTCCTCACCTGCGTCGAGCTGTCCGGTCTCCTGATCATCATCATGATCGGGCTGTGGGCCCTCGGCGTCGGAGACGGCGACTTCTCCCGGGTCGCCACGTTCGACACCGGCGACCGATCCGCACTCGGCGCGGTCGTCGCGGGCACCGCCCTCGCCTTCTTCGCGATGGTCGGGTTCGAGGACTCGGTCAACATGGCCGAGGAATGCAAGGAACCGAGCCGCATCTTCCCCAAGGTCCTGCTGACCGGCCTGATCATCACCGGCTGCATCTACGTGTTCGTGTCGATCACCGCGATCGCCCTCGTACCCGTGAGCGAACTCGGCGAGGGTGACACCCCGCTGCTGAAGGTCGTTCAGGCCGGGGCGCCCGGGTTCCCGATCGGGATCTTCGCATTCATCACCATGTTCGCCGTCGCCAACACGGCGCTGATCAACATGCTGATGGCGAGCCGGCTGCTGTACGGCATGAGCCGCGAGGGCGTCCTGCCTCCCCCGCTCGGCAAGGTTCACGCCACGCGGCGCACGCCGTACGTTGCCATCGTCTTCACCACGATCCTCGCCTTCGGCCTCATCACGTTCGTCGGTGAGGTCCCCGAACTCGGCGGCACCACCGCGCTGCTGCTGCTGGGCGTGTTCACCATCGTCAACATCACCGTGCTCGTCTTGCGCAAGCAGCCGGTGGAGCACAAGCATTTCCGGGTGCCGACCATCTTTCCGATCATCGGCGCCCTCACGTGTGGCTTCCTGGTCACTCCTTTCGCCGACCGTCCCGCGGTGCAGTACCAGATCGCGGGCGTTCTCCTCGGAATCGGTGTCGTGCTGTGGGCCGGGACCGTCCTCGTGAACAAGAGGCTCGGCAAGAGCGGGCCCCAGATCGACCCCGAGAAACTCGCCGAGCACGAGTGACCCGCCCGGTCGCCGCTCAGTACAACGAGAGGAACAGTTCGACGGACCCGTCCGGATGATGCACCTCGAAGTCCTCCGCGAAGGCGCGTTCGATCCGGCCGCGCGCCGCCGCGTAGTCGGCGACGCTCCACGTCTCGGCGAGCGCCTCCGGTTCCGATTCGTCCTCGCAACAGAATCGGGCGAAATAGCCGGAACGCACGCCGACCAGGACGTCGCCGGGTTCCATCTTGTCGGTCGAATCGCACGGGTATCCGACGACGACCGTGAACGTGCGCGGCGGCGGGGACGCCGCGTAGACGACGAAGATCTCGGAGATCCCCCGATCCCTGATCCGCTCCACCGTGTAGTCGACGAGTTCCCGGCCCGGCCCGGGACGTCCGGGTTTGCCTTCGGGAATGGTCAGGCCCACAAACGATTCGGCCTGCCTCTTGACGATCTCGATCATCGCTTCTCACCCATCACACTCGACCCCACCGCACTCGACGGCGCCCCGGACTCGTCCACGTGGATCGGAATGTACAGATCCACGGCGTAGGCGTGGGGGTACGCTTCGAGGTCCCCGGTGTACGTCCGCTCGATGTCGCCGTTCGTCTCCGCCTCGCTGACCTGCGCCCACAGCCGCAGCATCACGTCGGGAAACATTCCCCGCGAAGAGAATTTGGCGTACGTGCCGGGCGGTATCCGCGAAATGACGTGACCCCGAGTGGCGTCGTCCACCGTCGCGCATTCGTACCCGACGATCTGGGTGTAATACGACTCGACGTCGGGAGCGAAGTCGATGTAGGTGGACGCGAGCGGTCCCCCGACCTCGTGGTGGAGCACGCGCGTCCATGCACGGTCCAGGCGGGGGTCGCTCAGTTTCCCCAACGCCCGCTGGGGGCTTCGCACGGGCAGACCGGCCACCAGGGTCTCGCCGCGTTCGATGATCTCGAACCCCATGTCAGATCGCATCCTCGAGAACGTGTGCGTCGCGAACGCCGACGCAGGGCACCCCTCGAGCCCGCGCCAGCTGCATCGCCATCGCATCGGATGGCGAACAGAGTCCGTCCAGGACGTCCTCGGTCGCGATCGCGCAGACGACGTCACCCTCACATTCGCTGATCGATTCCATTCCACGGTCGGAAGCCCACTGCCGCAACGCAACCCACCGCGTAAGCTCCGTACCGGCGCCCGGGCGCCCGACGAACAACACCCTCCGGGTGCCGTTCGCTGTCTCCACGCGGTTCACTTCTGCACTGATGGTCATGGTCCGACTTCCTGTCCACGTTGGCTTTTCGATCCCGGCTGTGCGGGTTCTTCCGTCTGCAACCAACTATGGACCGCCCCGGGGGCAGCGTCTGTCCACCGATCAGCCCCTGAACAGGATGAATTCCGCGTCCCCCGATCGGTGGACAGCGTCGGTGTCAGTACCCCTCGGGCAGCGCGGCGAACATGTCGCGGGTGACGGCGACGGCGTTGTCGGAACTGCCGCCGCGCACCACCAGCGTCGCGAACGCGAGGTCGCCGCGGTAGCCGACGAACCAGGCGTGCGAACCGCCCTCGACCTCCGCCTCACCCGTCTTGCCGTACACCTCGCCCTGGTCTTCGATCCGCTCCGCGGTACCGCTCGTCACCACGAGACGCATCATCCCGCGCAGCCCGTCGACCATCTCCGGGCTGATCTGAGGATGCTCGCCGTCGATTGTGGTTTCCCGTCCGGCGATCAACCGCGGCACGGGCGTCGAACCGTGCGCGATGGTCGCGGCGGCCAACGCCATTCCGAACGGGCTGACCACCACCTTGCCCTGCCCGAACCCGTCCTCGGTTCGCTGCACCAGATCCTCGGCCGGCGGCACCGAACCCGAGTCGGTCGGCAGGCCCACCACTTCGTAGTCGGGCCCGATTCCGTACTGCGACGCCGCGACCGTCAGTGCGTCGGGCCGCATCTCGCTGGCGAGTTTCGCGAACGACGTATTGCAGGAGCGGGCGAACGCCGTCGCCATCGGCACGGTGCCGAGCGCGAATTCGTTGTAGTTCGGGACGCTGCGCTCACCGATCTCGATGCGTCCCGGACACGGCACCATCGTGTCGGGTGTCGCGATTCCCGACGAGATCGCGGCGCCTGCGGTGATGATCTTGAACGTCGAACCGGGCGGATACAGGCCGGTGAGCGCGACCGGTCCGTCCCTGTCCGCGGCCTTGTTCTGCGCCACGGCCAGGACGTCGCCGGTCGACGGCTGGATGACGACCATCATCGTCTGATCGGTGCGAGCATTGACGGCGTTCTGCGCGGCGATCTGGATGGGACGGTCGAGGCTGATCGAGAACGACGGGGAGGTCTGCGGCGCCGTCTCGGTGAGCACGTCCGTGTCCACGCCGTTCTGGTTGACCGTCACCACACTCCAGCCGGCCTTGCCGTCGACCTCGTCGATCACGGTCTTCTTCACCTGACCGACCAGATCGGGTGCGAAGTTCCGGTCGGTGGCCACGAGATCCGCCTCGTCGGACACGCTCACACCGGGAATGGCGCCGAGCACGCCGGCGACCTGTTCGTAGTCGTCCGACCGCAGCCTGGTGACGAGGTAGTCGCCCTTCACCGCCGTCGCCGATTCGGCGATCGACTGCGCAGTGAGCGTGTTGTCGAACGTGGCGAGCGCCGACGCCAGGGACTGGGCACTGCCGATCACGTTGCCCGACTGCGCCGCATCGAACTTCACGCGGTACACCACGCCGGGCACGAGGACGTCCGACCCGGAATGCTCGTTGACCCGCGCCCGCGGGGCGGCAGTGGACCGCAGCGACATCGTCTGCCGATCACCCAGCCGGGGATGGACGTTGGTGGAACTCCACCGCACGGCCCAGTCGCCGCCGCGCCGCCCCATCTGGAGTTCACCCGAATACGTCCACACCCGGTCCTTCGGCAGATGCCACTCGTATGTGTACCCGACGGTGGCCGTGTCACCGCTGACGTGGACATCCGTCGTCCGGGCGTCGAGAGACTCGGCCTGCAGCGACGTCCACGCGGACTCGAGGGCCTGGCGGGCGACGTCGGGCCGGTCCGACAGATCGGCGGCCTCCTCCGAGTCCTGCTCGGCGAAGGCCGTCAGAAACGCCTGCGCGGCCGGTTCCGGACCGTCCGGCCTCGGCGTGCACGCCGTGAGACCCACCGTCAGCACAGCGGCGCCGCAGAGGGCGATCGACTGGACGACGCGTAAGCGAGAATATGGCCGCAGGTTCATCGCCGCCCATGGTATGTCGGCGGACACCGCCGACACGGTAGGCGGACAGCGAGTCAGTCCAGGAGAATTGTGGCGAACGTCGCGACCTGGCTGAAGCCGATGCGCGCGTAGGCGCTGCGGGCCACCGTGTTGAAGCTGTTGACGTAGAGGCTGGCGATGCGGCCCTCGGCGATGACGGCCTCCGCGACCGTCGCGGTACCTGCCGCCCCGAACCCGTGCCCGCGATACATCGGATGCACCCAGACGCCTTGGATCTGCCCCACCCGCGAGGACACCGATCCGACCTCGGCCTTGAACACCACCTGACCGTCGTCGAATCTGGCCCACGCCCGGCCGGCGGCGATGAGATTGGCGACGCGGCGCCGGTACCCTCGTCCGCCGTCGTTGGCGCGGGGATCGATGCCGACCTCTTCGATGAACATCGCGACCGCGGCAGGCAGGTACTGCTCGAGTTCGTGCATCCGCACCTGCCGGACCAAGGGATCCGGGCGGCACTGCGGGGTACTCGCCAGCGCCAGCAGCGGCTGGTCGGGCCGGACCTCGCGGGCAGGCCCCCAATCCATCTCGAGCATCTCCCACAGCGGCAACGTCAGTTCGGCCCGGCCGACCAGCGACGAACACATGCGCGGGGTGCGACAGGCCCGGTCGGCGAACGCCCGCATGTCGTCGATGCTGCCGCGCAGCGGCACGAAATTCGCGCCCGAGAAGCACAACGATTCGAGCGGCCCGCCCCGACTCCACAACTCTCCGTGGATCATCCGGGGATCGACGCCGCCCTCTTCTACACGAGCGGCAACCATACAGGCGGCGACAGGATCGGCGTCGAGAACGCGGAGCACGTGTGCTGCGTCCCGACTGCTCAACTGTTTAGCACCGAGGAGCTTGAGCATCTACCCAACCTTGTCAGCTAGTGGACCTGCCCACCAGATTGCCATGAACTCGCCGGAAACGGGAGACGTTTCGTTGCCCGCTGCCTGCGCCGACTCAGCTGACCGTCACGACGGGTGATCCGGACGTCGCATCACCCTCCATCTCCTCGGCGATCCGCATCGCTTCCTCGATGAGGGTTTCGACGATCTGCGCCTCCGGCACGGTCTTGATGACCTTGCCCTTGACGAAGATCTGCCCCTTGCCGTTGCCGGACGCGACACCCAGGTCGGCCTCGCGGGCCTCACCGGGACCGTTGACGACGCACCCCATGACGGCCACGCGCAGCGGGATCTCCATGCCCTCGAGACCGGCGGTGACCTCGTCGGCCAGCGTGTACACGTCGACCTGCGCGCGCCCACACGACGGGCAGGACACGATCTCGAGCTTCCGGGGCCGCAGGTTCAGCGACTGCAGGATCTGCGTGCCGACCTTGATCTCCTCGGCGGGCGGGGCGGACAGCGACACCCGGATGGTGTCGCCGATGCCGTCGGCCAGCAGCGCACCGAACGCCACCGCCGACTTGATCGTGCCCTGGAACGCCGGACCGGCCTCGGTCACCCCGAGATGCAGCGGGTAGTTGCACTGCGCCGCCAGCTGCCGGTAGGCCTCGACCATGATCACCGGGTCGTTGTGCTTCACCGAAATCTTGATGTCGCCGAACCCGTGTTCCTCGAACAGTCCCGCCTCCCACAGGGCGGACTCGACGAGCGCCTCCGGCGTGGCCTTGCCGTACTTCTGCATCAGCCGCGGGTCGAGGGAACCGGCGTTGACGCCGATGCGGATCGGGATACCGGCGTCACCCGCGGCCTTCGCGACCTCCTTGACGCGTCCGTCGAACTCCTTGATGTTGCCGGGGTTCACGCGGACGGCCGCGCAGCCCGCCTCGATGGCGGCGAAGATGTACCGGGGCTGGAAGTGGATGTCGGCGATGACCGGGATCTGGCTCTTCTTCGCGATGATCGCGAGGGCGTCGGCGTCCTCCTGCCGCGGGCAGGCGACGCGGACGATGTCGCAGCCGGACGCCGTGAGTTCGGCGATCTGCTGCAAAGTGGCGTTGACGTCGTGGGTCTTGGTGGTGCACATCGACTGCACGGATACCGGGAAGTCGCTGCCGACACCGACAGTCCCGACCTGGAGCTGGCGAGTCTTGCGGCGGGGTGCGAGAACGGCGGCCGGGCCTTCGGGCATACCCAATCCGACAGGGCTGGTCACGTGGGTGCCTTCTTTCGTAGCTTCAAGTCCGAGTTTAGCGATCACTGGAAGAGCTTGATCGGGTTGACGATGTCGGCGGTCAGGGTGAGGAGCATGTATGCGCCGCCTATGACGATCACCACATAGGTGACGGGCAGAAGCTTCATGTAGTCGACGGGTCCCCCGCTGGGCAGTCCGCGCCTGCTGCGGAACCAGTCCCGGACCCGCTCGTACACGGTGACCGCCATGTGCCCGCCGTCGAGTGGCAGCAGCGGCAGGAGGTTGAACATCCCGAGGAAGAAGTTCAGGCTCGCGAGCAGCAGCACGAACGCTTCCCAGATGCCCTGTTCGGCGATCTGGCCGCCGATGACGCTGGCGCCGTACACGGAGATCGGGGTCTCCGGGTCGCGTTCTCCACCCGTCACCGCGTGCCACAGGTCGACGGCCTTGCTCGGCATCTGCACCAGCCGCTCGGCCGTCATGACGAACATGTCGCCGGTGAACTCGAACGAGGCGGGCACCGCCGAGAGGGCCGAGTGCTCGACGACGCTCGGTGTCGCGCCGATACCGATCGCGCCGACGGTCGCCTCGTGAGGTTCGGTCTCCCCCTCCTCCTGGACCCAGCGCTGCACCTGCTGGACCGGGACGACGATCGTCTGCTCTTCGCCGTCCCGCTCGATCGTGAAGTCCACCGGACCGGACAGCGATCGCGTGGCGGCGGCGACGTCGGCGAACGTGGGCGTGTCCTTGCCGTCGACCGCGGTGACGACGTCGCCGGTCCTGATGCCCGCCTGCTCGGCGGGGCCGGGACCGGTGCATTCGGACAGGGCGTAGTCGGGGCCGGGCCCCTGGGTGGGCGCCGCGCACCCGACCGAGCCGACGACCGCGTCGGTGGACCGGTTGAGGTCGGGCAGCCCCCAGCCGACGGCGAGGACGTAGACCAGCACGAGGCCGAGGACGAAGTTCATGCCGATGCCGCCGGACATCACCGCGAGGCGCTTCCAGGTCGGCTTCTTGTACATGGCCCGGTCTTCTTCGTCCGGTTCGAGCTCGTCCAGCGCCGTCATCCCGGCGATGTCGCAGAACCCGCCGAGTGGGAGCGCCTTGAGCCCGTACTCGGTCTCACCGCGTCGGAAGGAGAAGATCTTGGGTCCGAAACCGATGAAGTACCGGCGGACCTTCATGCCGGTGGCCTGCGCCACCCACATGTGCCCCGCTTCGTGAAGTGCGATCGACAGCGCGATCCCGAGGGCGAAGAGAACAACGCCCACTGCGAACACCATGCAGTTCTAGCCTTCCTGCTTCACGAGCTGACGTGCTCGCTCACGTGCCCAGCCGTCGGCGGCCAGTACGTCTTCCACGGTAGCCGGTGGCGCCGACCACTCGTCCGCCTCGGACAGCACGGAGGCGACGGTGCGGACGATGCGCGGGAACCGGATGATCCCGTCCAAGAATGCCTGAGCCGCGACTTCGTTCGCAGCGTTGTAGACCGCGGTGAGGCATCCCCCACCCTTGCCTGCCTCGCGGGCGAGGTCGACGGCGGGGAAAACCTGCGAGTCGAGCGGCTCGAAGTCCCAGGTGGACGCCGTGCTGAAGTCGCAGGCCGCGGCGGCGCCCGCGATCCGGTGCGGCCAGCCGAGCGCCAGGGCGATCGGAAGTTTCATGTCGGGTGGGCTGGCCTGCGCCAGCGTCGACCCGTCGGTGAACGTGACCATCGAGTGCACGATGGACTGCGGGTGAACGGTGACGTCGATCCGGTCGTAGTCGACGCCGAACAGCAGGTGGGTCTCGATCAGTTCGAGCCCCTTGTTGACGAGTGTCGCGGAGTTCAGCGTGTTCATCGGCCCCATCGACCACGTGGGGTGGGCACCGGCCTGCTCGGGTGTGACCGATTCGAGCCGATCGGCCGTCCAGCCACGGAACGGTCCGCCCGAGGCGGTGAGAACCAGCCGGTCCACCTCGTCCGCGCTGCCGCCCCGCAGGCACTGGGCCAGCGCGGAGTGCTCGGAGTCCACCGGCACGATCTGTCCCGGAGCCGCCGCCGCGGTGACGAGGGGCCCGCCGGCGACGAGCGACTCCTTGTTGGCGAGGGCGAGCCGCGCACCGGACTCGAGCGCGGCCAGGGTCGGCTCCAGTCCCAGCGAACCGACGAGTGCGTTGAGCACGACGTCCGCTTCGGTGGTCCGCACGAGTTCGGTGACGGCCTCCGGTCCGCTCAGCACGCCGGGCCGATCCAGCGATGCGGCCGCCGACGGATCCGCGACTGCGACGGAGGACACACCCGTCTCACGAATCTGCCGGTCCAGCAGTTCGACGTTTCCGCCACCGGCCGCGAGTCCCACCACCGTGAACTTGTCCGGGTTGGCGGCCACCACCTCCAACGCCTGGGTACCGATCGAACCTGTGCTGCCGAGCAGCAGGACGCGAGTGGGCCTGTTTTCATCCACCCACCCATTGTTCCTGATGAAATGCGGACCGCCCGCCATGGATGGCCCCGCTACATACGACGGGCAGTCGTATGTCACGATATGTCGAGTAGCGCAACCGAATCTGCAGGAGGATCGATCGTGGCCGGTACCCAGTTGGAGCCCTCGTCCAGCGACCCCATCGTGGCCGCACACGTCGACACCGCGGAGGTCCCGTCGGCAGCGTGGGGCTGGAGCGGTGAGGCGCCGAAGACGTTCCGGTTCTTCGGATGGTTCTTCGCCGTGTTCCTGCTGCTCATGATCATCGGCAACCACACCGGCCTGGTCGAGGACCTGTGGCTGATCGGCTGCGCGGCCCTGATGGTCGCGATCCTCGTTCGCGACATCGTCCTGCGGCGTAAGCCCCGGTAACACCGAACCACGAACGAACCCCTCGCCCCGATTACTCGGGAACGAGGGGTTTTCGTCGTTTCGGCCTGTTCGGTGGGAGCTCAGTTCTCGGCGGCGAGCTGCCCGCAGGCGGCGGCGATCTCCTGGCCGCGGGTGTCCCGGACCGTGCAGGACACACCCTGCGCCAGCACGCGCCGGACGAATTCCTTCTCCACCGGCTTCGGGCTCGCATCCCATTCACTGCCCGGCGTGGGGTTCAGCGGGATCAGATTCACGTGCACCAGCGGCCCGAGCGCCTTGCGCAGCTTCTTGCCCAGCAGGTCGGCGCGCCACGGCTGATCGTTGACGTCCCGGATCAGCGCGTACTCGATCGAGACGCGGCGGCCGGACTTGTCCGCGTAGTAGCGGGCGGCGTCGAGGACCTCCGCGACCGACCAGCGGTTGTTCACGGGGACCAGGGTGTCGCGCAGTTCGTCGTCCGGGGTGTGCAGAGACACGGCCAGCGTGACGCTGAGGTCCTCGTCGGCGAGCTTGCGGATCGCGGGCGCCAGACCCACCGTCGATACCGTCACGGAGCGTTGCGACAACCCGAGGCCGTCGGGGGCGGGCGAGGTGATGCGACGGACGGCGGCGACCACTCGCTTGTAGTTGGCGAGCGGCTCCCCCATTCCCATGAAGACGACGTTCGACAACCGGCCAGGACCGCCGTGGACGTCGCCGTCGCGTAGCGCGGCCGCGGCGGCACGCACCTGGTCGACGATCTCGGCGGTCGACAGGTTGCGTTGCAGCCCGCCCTGACCGGTCGCGCAGAACGGGCACGCCATTCCGCAGCCCGCCTGGCTGGAGATGCAGAGCGTCGCGCGGTCGGGGTAGCGCATGAGGACGCTTTCGAGCAGCGTCCCGTCATTCGCCTTCCAGAGCGTCTTGCGGGTGTCGCCGCCGTCGCAGGCCAGGTGCTTGACCGGGGTCAGCAGCGTCGGGAACAGGGCCGCGCCCACCTGCTCGCGCACGGCAGCGGGAAGATCGGTCATCTTCTCCGGATCCGCCTCGAGCCGCGCGTAGTACTGCCTGGCCAGCTGGTCGGCCCGGAACCCGGGCAGACCCAGCTCCTTGACGGCCTCCCGCCGCTCGGCAGAGTCGAGGTCCGCGAGATGCTTGGGCGGCATCCCACGCCGGGGCGCGGTGAAAACGAGGGGAAGCGAGACAGCCATAGTTTCTCCATTGTCCCATTGATTCGGGGGTCGTTGTCGTGCGGATGCCTGATCGACGTCGTTTCGCCGCCCGATGCGCATGCGGAACCCGCCCAGGTGGGTGAAGATCAACTTATGTCGACAACACCGGACGACCCCTCGAACTTCCCTCCGGACGTCCCAGTCGGCCGCGGCCCCGGCACCGGTCCGGTGCCCACCGGCCCACCGCACCCCAACACCTCACCGGCGGACACCGAGCATTCCGACGTCGCACGCCGGAAGGGCATCACGCACACCCGGGTGGGCGCCACGTGGACCGGTCTGGTGATCGGAATCGTCGTTCTGGTACTGCTTCTCGTGTTCATCCTGCAGAACCTCGACAGCGTGACCCTCGAAATGTTCGTCTGGGAATTCACCCTCCCACTGGGGGTCACACTGCTGTTCGCGGCGATCGCCGGCGCGGTGATCATGGCCCTCGCGGGCGGTGTCCGCATCATCCAGATCCGCCGGGCCGCGAACCGGCAGCGGCGCCTGAACAGTAATTTCTAACTGAACAATAGTTACGCAAGTGGATTACACAGACGCTGAGCGAGCAGAATTACTGTCGTGGATATCACCGGAACGGCACGACTGTGAAGGCCGACATGGAGACGACTGTGGCACCGCGAATCGCGGCTGAACAAGCACGATCCTGGCTGCTGGTTCCCGCCGGCAAACCCGAGGGTTTCGAGGCGGCCCATGCCAGCGCCGCCGACGCCGTGATCCTCGACCTCGAGGACGCCGTCACACCCGACCGCAAACCCCGGGCCCGCGCCGACGTCGTCGCCTGGCTCGGCGAGCACCGGCGCGCGTGGGTGCGGATCAACGACGCGACCACACCCTACTGGGCGGACGACCTGGCAGCGCTGAACGGTGTTCCCGGGCTCGAGGGCGTCATGCTCGCCAAGACCGAGAGTGGAATGCAGGTCGACGCCACCGCCGAGCGGCTCCCGGAGGGCACGAAGGTGCTCGCCCTCGTCGAATCCGCGATGGGGCTCGAGGCCGCACCCGAGATCGCCCGGACGGAGGCCACCTTCCGGCTCGCGTTCGGCAGCGGCGACTTCCGCCGCGACACCGGGATGGACGATTCGCCGCTGGCGATGGCCTACCCCCGCTCCCGGCTGACGGTCGCCAGCCGGGCAGCCCGGATCGCACCGCCGATCGACGGCCCCACCCTCGGCACCGACGTCGACGCCCTGGTCCGGGCCTCGGCGCTGACCTTGTCGATGGGCATGACCGGGAAGCTGTGCATGACCATCGCGCAAACGGCGCCGGTCAACGACGCACTCAGCCCGTCCCCGGACGAGGCCGAATGGGCGCTCGACGTGATCGCGGACCTCGGCGAGGACGGCTCCCGGGTGCGGGACGGCAGCGACCTCCCCAAGCTGGCGAAGGCCAAGAAGATCAACGCGCTCGCGAAGCTCTTCCACATCGCACCGCGGTAAACGACGCCGGTCAGAGAATCTGCAGCCCGGCGGGCTTTCGGCGGACGTGCACGCGGTAACGCACGTCGAGAGCCACGCCGGGTGTCTGCGCGAACGCCTTCGATGCCGTCTTCTTGGTGAACTCGATACCGAGGACTCCGCGCAGCAATTCCCGATCCGGGAATCGCCATCGCGTCTCCACGCGCACCATGTCGAACCCCTGCGCCGCGAAGAAGGCCTCGACGGTCTCCGGGTTGTACTGCGGCAGGTCGGCCCGCATCCATTCGCCGTAGGGATGGGCCGTGGCGTCCAGGTCGACCACCACGAGCGCGCCGCCCGGGCGCAGCACCCGCATCGCCTCACAGATTCCGCGGCCACAGCCGGGGCCGAAGAAGTAGGCGGTCCGTGCGTGCACGACGTCCACGCTCGCGTCGCCGAGGGGTATGCCTTCGGCCGAGCCCTCGATCACGCGGACGTTCGGCAGGTGCCCCACCCGTGTGCGCGCACGTTCGAGTAACGGCGGATGCGGTTCGATTCCGTAGACCGTGGCCGCGGACTCGGCGAAGACCGGGAGGTGGAAGCCGGACCCGCAGCCCACGTCGGCGACGGTGCCGCCCGTCCAGTCCACGGCCCCACGCAGGTGACGGAAGATCGCCCCGTCCACGTCCTGGGCGCGGTTCTCTACCTCGTACCACTCCGGCCAGTGCCAGATGTTCGGGCTGGGGATGGTCACGGCAGGGCGGTCAGACGAGAACCGTGAGCACCAGCCACGTCACGAACGCCGACGGCAGCAGGGAATCGAGACGGTCCATGATCCCGCCGTGACCGGGGAGCAGGGTGCCCATGTCCTTGATGCGAAGCTCTCGCTTGACCTGGGATTCGATGAGATCGCCGAGCGTGGCGGTTACCACCAGCACCACACCGAGGAGCACGCCGATCATCGAGTTCTCGTCGAGGATCAAGGTGACCGTGAGCAGGCTGCCGATGACACAGAACAGCAGCGAACCGACGAACCCTTCCCACGACTTCTTGGGGCTGATCGCCGGCACCATCGGATGCTTGCCGAACAGCACACCCGCCGCGTAGCCGCCCACATCGGAGCAGACCACGCCGATCATCAGGCACAACACCCGCCCGGCGCCGTCGTCCTGCAACACCATCAGCACAGCGAACGACGCCAGCAGCGGAATCCAGGAGGCGACGAACACGGTGATCGCGGTGTCCCGGAGGAAATTCTGGGGTGTCGCCTTCAGCCCGTGGTCGAACAGACGCCAGACCATGCAGACCAGCACCGTCCCCGCGAAGGCGCTGAGCACCCCGACCGGGCCGAACGGCCACCCCAGCCACAGGATCGCCTGGCCGCCGGCGAGCAGCGGGATCCGGGGGGCGCTGATCCCGGCCTCCCGAAGGCGCTTGGTGACCTCCCAGGTGGCGACCGCCATCGCGACGGCCACCACGGCGATCCATACCAGCGGCACGTAGACGAGGATCAGGATCAGCGCGACGCCGAGACCGACGCCCACGCCGATCGCGGCAGGAAGGTTACGCCCGGCCTTCGACTTCCCGGCCGGGGCCGCCTCCGGCGCCGGCGCACCCTCGGAGACCGGTTCCGAGGGGTCGCCCTCCGAGATGGGTCCCCCTGGGGTCCCGTGTTCTGCTGGCACGGTCACTGTCCCCGATCCACTCCTCGTCTCGTGACTAAACTTCCAGTAACTCGGCTTCCTTGTGCTTCACCAGTTCGTCGACCTGCGCGACGTACCGGGCGGTCGTCTTGTCGAGTTCCTTCTCGGCCCGACCGACCTCGTCCTCGCCGGCCTCGCCGTCCTTCTGGATCCGGGACAGCTCGTCCATCGCCTTGCGCCGCACGTTGCGCACGGACACCTTGGCGTCCTCGCCCTTGGACTTGGCCTGCTTGACCAGTTCGCGGCGGCGTTCCTCGGTGAGCTGGGGAACGGAGATGCGGATCAGGTTTCCGTCGTTGGACGGGTTCACGCCCAGGTCGGAGTTCCGGATCGCCGTCTCGATGGCTCCGAGCTGCGAGGCCTCGTACGGCTTGACGACGACCAGTCGCGCTTCCGGCACGTTGATACTGGCGAGCTGCGTGATCGGGGTGAACGCGCCGTAGTAGTCGATTCCGATGCGATTGAACATGCCAGGATTCGCGCGGCCCGTGCGGATCGATCCGAGATCGTCCTTGGCCACCGTGACAGCCTTCTCCATCTTCTCCTCGGCTTCGAAGAGAGCTTCATCAATCACGGCTGTTCCTCCATGTCGTTCTGCATCGATTCGTCACTGCCTCTGTTTCGAGAAAACCCGGTGTCGAGCGTGTCACTCGCGTCATGACTTGACGAGCGTTCCGATCTTCTCACCGGACACTGCCCGAGCGATATTCCCCTCGGTCAGCAGATTGAACACCATGATCGGCATCTCGTTGTCCATACAGAGACTGAACGCGGTCGCGTCGGCGACCTTGAGTCCCTGTTCGATGACCTCACGGTGCGTGATCTGCGTGTACATCGTCGCGGTCGGGTCGAGGTTCGGGTCCGCGGTGAACACGCCGTCGACGGCCTTGGCCATCAAGACGACCTCGGCGCCGATCTCGAGTGCGCGCTGCGCCGCGGTCGTGTCGGTCGAGAAGTAGGGCATGCCCATGCCGGCGCCGAAGATCACGACGCGGCCCTTCTCGAGGTGCCGCTGAGCGCGCAGCGGAATGTAGGGCTCCGCCACCTGCCCCATCGTGATCGCCGTCTGCACGCGGCTGTCGATGCCCTCTTTCTCCAGGAAGTCCTGCAGAGCAAGGCAATTCATCACGGTGCCGAGCATGCCCATGTAGTCGGAACGCGCGCGGTCCAGACCTCGCTGCTGCAGTTCCGCACCACGGAAGAAGTTGCCGCCGCCGATGACCACCGCCACCTGCACCCCGGACCGCACGACCTCGGCGATCTGTTCCGCAACCTTGGTCACCACGTCGGGGTCGAGGCCGACCTTGCCACCACCGAACATTTCTCCGCCGAGTTTGAGAAGGACTCGATGGAATCCCGTACGTTCGTTGGCTGGTTCGGACATTGCTCTCCTCAGTTCCACAGCACTCGTCGATTTCGACAGCGGCCGAGCACACCCACGCGCCTACTCGACCCATTCAGACGGCCATCTTCATCCTGCCTCATCAGGACGGTGGCGGTATACGTAGGCCCCGCCGGGCGAGCGCACTCGTCCGACGGGGCCATACGACTCACACGACTAGCTCGAAGCACCGACCTCGAAGCGAACGAAGCGCTTGATGGTGACGCCGGCCTCGTCGAGGATCGCCTTGACGGACTTCTTGGAGTCCTGCACCGAGGACTGCTCGGTCAGCACGACGTCCTTGAAGTAGCCGTTGACGCGGCCTTCGATGATCTTCGGCAGAGCCTGCTCCGGCTTGCCCTCGGCGCGAGCGGTCTCCTCGGCGATGTGACGCTCGTTGGCGACGATGTCCTCGGGGACCTCGTCACGCGTGACGTACTTGGCCTTGAGCGCCGCGACCTGCATGGCGGCACCGCGAGCGGCCTCCGCAGCAGCGTCACCCTCACCGGTGTACTCGACGAGGACGCCGACGGCGGGCGGCAGGTCGGCGCTGCGCTTGTGCAGGTAGACCGCGACCGGCCCGTCGAACGAGGCGATCTTGCTCAGGACGAGCTTCTCGCCGATCTTCGCGGACTGCTCCTGGATGACGGTGTCGACCGTCTTGCCGTCGAGGTCGAGCTCCTTGAGCGCGTCGACGTCGGCGGGCTTCGCTGCCGCGGCGACCGTGACGATCGACTCGGCGAGCTTCAGGAAGTCTTCGTTCTTCGCGACGAAGTCCGTCTCGCAGTCGAGCTCGAGCAGGACGCCGTCCTTGGAAACGACCAGGCCCTCGGCCGTGGTGCGCTCGGCACGCTTGCCCACGTCCTTGGCGCCCTTGATGCGCAGCTGCTCCACAGCCTTGTCGAAGTCACCCTCGGCCTCAGCGAGAGCGTTCTTGCAGGCCATCATTCCGGAGCCGGTGAGCTCGCGGAGCCGCTTGACGTCAGCGGCGGTGTAGTTCGCCATGGTGAGCGAGCCTCCTCATATGTCTGTCGGGACGTAAGTCAGGGTAGTACTCGGACCGTGAAACGGCCCTGACCAAAAGATCTCTGGTCAGGGCCGTGTGCATCGGATCAGGCCTCGGTGGAGGGTGCCTCTGCTGCGGGGGCCTCGGCAGCCGGAGCCGCCTGTGCCTCAGCTGCGGGAGCGGCCTCTGCGGCGGGCGCTGCCTCGGCGGCGGGCGCGGCCTGCGAGAGCAGTTCCTGCTCCCACTCGGCGAGGGGTTCGCCGGCGCCGGCCTCGGGCTTCGCGTCCTTGTCGGCGCTCAGTCCGGCACGGGCCTGCACGCCCTCGGCCACTGCGGATGCGACGACCTTGGTGAGCAGGGCGGCGCTGCGGATGGCGTCGTCGTTGCCCGGGATCGGGTAGTCGACGAGGTCGGGGTCGCAG
>NZ_JASHKX010000025.1:0-96713 GCF_030058635.1 Rhodococcus sp. IEGM 1305 | reverse complement strand
CGGAACTGCTTCTCCATGACGCCGTAGGTGAAGCGAGCCTTCTGCTTCTCCTGCAGCTGGAGCAGGTACTCGCTCTCCTTGATCCGCGCGCGGCCGTGCTGGCCCGGCGGGTAGGGACGACGCTCGAACGCCTGGTCGCCTCCAACGAGGTCGACGCGCAGACGACGCGACTTGCGGGTGATGGGTCCGGTATAACGTGCCATTTTCTTCTACCTATCCTTCCCGCTAGACCCGACGCCGCTTGGGCGGACGGCAGCCGTTGTGCGGCTGGGGGGTGACATCGGAGATGGTGCCGACCTCGAGGCCAGCGGCCTGAAGCGAGCGGATCGCGGTCTCACGGCCGGAGCCGGGGCCCTTGACGAAGACGTCGACCTTCTTGACACCGTGCTCCTGCGCCTTGCGGGCTGCGTTCTCGGCGGCCAGCTGAGCGGCGAACGGGGTCGACTTACGCGAACCCTTGAAGCCGACGTGTCCCGAGGACGCCCAGGAAATCACGTTTCCGGCGGGGTCCGTGATGGACACGATGGTGTTGTTGAACGTGCTCTTGATGTGAGCGGCGCCGTGCGGGACGTTCTTCTTGTCCCTGCGACGCGCCTTCTGGGTCTTCTTCGGACCGGTGCTACGTGACTTGGGGGGCATTACTTCGCCTTCTTCTTGCCTGCAATGGTGCGCTTCGGACCCTTACGGGTGCGGGCGTTGGTCTTGGTGCGCTGACCACGCACGGGCAGACCACGACGGTGGCGCAGGCCCTGGTAGCAGCCGATCTCGATCTTGCGTCGGATGTCGGCCTGGACCTCGCGGCGAAGGTCACCCTCGACCTTCAGCGACTCCTCGATGTACTCGCGGAGCTTGGCCAGATCCTCGTCCGAGAGATCCTTGCTCCGAAGATCCGGGCTGACGCCGGTGGCGTCCAGGATCTCCTTGGAGCGGGTACGGCCGATGCCGTAGATGTAAGTAAGTGCGATCTCCATCCGCTTTTCACGGGGAAGATCGACACCTGCGAGACGTGCCATGTCGGCATTTCCTATCGGTGTGCGGAGGTCTGCTCCCAGTCCATCCCCTGTGCCTCTTCAAACGTCGGCGGTCTCGCGACCGACAATGCTTCAACTAACTCAGTGGGGCCCCGGCCTCCGTGCCGGGGGTGAACCAGTACCTGCTCGAAAGCCGTGAGTACTGGCTGGTGCTGGGAGGTCATCTTTGCTTGTTGCCAAGCAGATCCTCGAAAAGCGGAGATCTAGCCCTGACGCTGCTTGTGGCGCAGGTTCTCGCAGATCACCATGACCCGGCCGTTACGACGGATCACCTTGCACTTTTCGCAGATCTTCTTGACGCTCGGCTGAACCTTCACGTCTTCTGATCTCCTGTTTTGTGGCAGCCCACTACGCAGAGCCGCAGCGGACGTACTTCTCCCCGACCTGGTCGGGCGGGGAAGCTTTACTTGTACCGGTAAACGATGCGTCCGCGCGACAAGTCGTAGGGCGAGAGCTCTACGACAACGCGATCTTCCGGGAGGATGCGAATGTAGTGCTGACGCATCTTTCCGCTGATGTGGGCGAGAACCTTGTGGCCGTTCTCGAGCTCAATGCGGAACATCGCATTGGGCAGCGGCTCGACTACTCGTCCCTCGACCTCGATGGCCCCGTCTTTCTTAGCCATATCCTCCGCGATCCATGTGGTTTGGCGTGCTTATTGCATCTGTTTCCGTTACCGTGGCGCCCAATGGGATCTTCACCGGCCGAAACATGAACAATCCGGATCGAATCCGGCACTGGGCACGCAGACAACCGGCACGCATAGCGCACCGTTGATCCATGTTACGGGAAATTGCTCACCAGGCCAAATGCGGTCCTTGACGGACCCGCAAGCCCGGCGAGAATTCGACTTCCGATACCCACGGCCACGATGCGAAGGATGGTGTGCGTGCGCGCCCTGGTACAGCGAGTGACGTCCGCGTCGGTCCGCGTCGACGGCGAGGAGGTCGGCCGAATCACTCCCCCGGCCGGCGGCCACGGGCTGCTCGTCCTGGTCGGCGTCACCCATACCGACGACGAGGCGAAGGCGGCCCTGCTCGCGAAGAAGGTGTGGACCATGCGCATCCTGGAGGACGAACGGTCCGCGTCCGACCTCGACGCCCCGGTGCTCGTCGCCAGTCAGTTCACGCTCATGGCGGACACCCGCCGGGGCCGGCGCCCGTCCTGGTCCGCCGCGGCGCCGAGGCCGGTGGCGGAACCACTGGTTGACGAGTTCACCGGCGCCCTGCGCGCGCTGGGCGCGACCGTCGAGACCGGCGTATTCGGCGAACACATGGAGATCAGCCTCGTCAACGACGGTCCGGTGACGCTGCTCATCGACGTGTAGGCCCGCACCCGCGGGCGGCCGCTACTCCGGACGCAGGGTCAGGATGCGCGGCCCGTCCTCGGTGACCGCGACCGTGTGCTCCCAGTGTGCGGCACGGGTGCCGTCGGAGGTCACGACGGTCCAATCATCCTCGAGGACAACGGTATCGGTGGTGCCGAGGGTCAACATCGGTTCGATCGCCAGAACGGAACCGACCACCAGTTGCGGCCCCTTGCCCGGAGCGCCCTCGTTGGCGAGGAACGGCTCCATGTGCATTTCCCGGCCGATGCCGTGACCGCCGTAGCCGTCGACGATGCCGTACTTACGGTCGTGCGCCACCTCGGCGGCGCGGGTGCCGAGTTCGATGGCGTGGGAGATATCGGTGAGGCGGTTGCCGGGAAGCATCGCCGCGATCCCCGCCTCCATGGACAGCCGAGTGGCGTCGCTGAGCTGCTGGTCCGCTTCGATGATGTCTCCGACACCGAAGGTCCACGCAGAGTCGCCGTGCCAGCCGTCGAGAATGGCGCCGCAGTCGATGGAGACGAGGTCTCCCTCGGCGAGAATGTCTTCCGCCGAGGGAATCCCGTGCACCACACGATCGTTGACGGACGAACAGATCGATCCGCTGAACCCGTGGTAGCCCTTGAACGAGGGCACGGCGCCTGCGCCGCGGATGACCGATTCGGCCACCTCGTCGAGTTCGAGCGTGCTCACACCCGGCTTCGCCGCTTCGCGGACCGCCACCAGAGCCGCACCGACGATGGCACCGGCGGCCGCCATTGCGTCGAGCTCGCCTGCGGTCCGGAACGGAACGACCTTGCGCTTACGCCCGAAGCCCATTACTTACCCAACGCTGCCAGTGCGCGCGCGTTGACCTCGTCGACCTCGCCCAGGGCGTCGACGGTCACCAGCTGGTCCTTGTAGTAGTCCAGCAGCGGCGCGGTCTCCTCGCGGTACACCCGGAGCCGGTTGCGGATGACGTCTTCCTTGTCGTCGGCGCGGCCACGGGCGAGCATCCGCTCGACCACGACGTCCTCGTCGACGATGAAGGACAGCACTGCGTCGAGCTTGGTGTTCAGCTCGGCGAGGATCGCCTCGAGTGCCTGAGCCTGGTCGACGGTCCGGGGGAAGCCGTCCAGGAGGAATCCGTTGGCCGCGTCCGGCTCGCCGACACGGGCCTTCACCATGTTGTTGGTGATCTCGCTGGGAACCAGGTCCCCGGCGTCCAGGTACTTCTTCGCCTCGAGGCCGAGGGGGGTGGCCTGGCCGATGTTCGCGCGGAACAGGTCGCCCGTGGAGATGTGCGGGACGCCGAGCTTCTCGGACAGAATCGCGGCCTGGGTGCCCTTGCCTGCACCGGGAGGACCAAGGAGGACAAGTCTCACTTGAGGAACCCTTCGTAGTTACGTTGCATCAATTGACTTTCGATCTGCTTGACCGTGTCCAGGGCGACGCTGACGAGAATCAGCACGGCCGCACCACCGAAGATGCTGCTGGAGGTCTGGCTTCCGGACAGGAAGAAGTGGGGCAGCACCGCGATCAGGCCGAGGTAGATCGAGCCGGGAACGGTGATGCGGTTGAGCACGTAATTCAGGTAGTCCGCGGTGGGGCGACCGGGGCGGATACCGGGAATGAAACCGCCGAACTTCTTCATCTCGTCCGCGCGCTCTTCCGGATTGAACGTGATCGCGACGTAGAAGAACACGAAGAACACGATCAGCGCGAAATAGATGACGATGTACACCGGGTTGTTCGGATTCACCAGGTACTCGTTGATGATCCGCTGCCACCAGCTGGGATCGGCGGACGACGTGGCGCCGGTGAGCTGCGCGATGAGGTTCGGCAGATACAGCAGCGACGACGCGAAGATGACCGGGATGATGCCGGCCTGGTTGACCTTGAGCGGCAGGTACGTGGACGAGCCGCCGTACATCTTGCGGCCGACCATGCGCTTGGCGTACTGGACCGGGATCCGCCGCTGGCCCTGCTCGACGAACACGACGCCGGCGATGATGGCGAGGGCCGCGACGCAGATGATCGCGAAGATCAGTCCCCCACGGCTGTCCAGGATGGCCTTGCCCTCGGACGGCAGGCGGGACGCGATACCCGAGAAGATCAGCAGGGACATGCCGTTACCGACACCGCGCTCGGTGATGACCTCACCGAACCACATGACGAGAGCAGCGCCCGCGGTCATGACCAGCACGATGATCACGAGGCCGAAGATGCTCTTGTCGGCGATGATCTCTTCCTGGCATCCCTGCAGCAGCTGGCCGCGCGACGCGAGCGCCACGATGCCGGTGGCCTGCAGGATCGCCAGGGCGATCGACAGATAACGCGTGTACTGCGTCATCTTCGCCTGGCCGGACTGGCCTTCCTTCCGGAGTTCCTCGAACTTCGGGATGACGACCGTCAACAGCTGGACGATGATGCTGGCCGTGATGTACGGCATGATGCCGATCGCGAAAATGGACAGCTGGAGTAGCGCGCCGCCGGAGAACAGGTTGATCAGCGAGTAGATACCCGCGGAGTCACCGCCCGACAGCTGATCGACACAGGCTCGGACGTTCCCGTAGTCGACGCCCGGCGACGGAATCACGGCACCGATGCGATAGAGCGCAACGAGACCGAGCGCGATGAGGATCTTCCGCCTCAGGTCTGGGGTCCTGAGGGCCGAGACGAAGGCGGAAAGCAAAGATCCTCCTGGCACGACGGTGGGGAGACGAGTCGAAAGCAGACTTGTCCGTGAATGAACTCTAGAACTCTAACAGTGGCAACTGAACGCACAGTTGGGAGACCTGCGGCAGTGCTGCCCGTACAGCCGCAAATGGCCGCAGTACAGCGCGAGGCTGTACTGCGGCCATCTACTGGCTAGCGGTGATAGCTCACAGCTCGGTGGCGGTACCACCGGCAGCAGCGATCTTCTCCTTGGCGGAGCCGGTGAACTTGTCGACCGTCACCTGGACGGCGACAGTCAGGTCGCCGTCGCCGAGAACCTTGACGAGCTGGTTCTTGCGAACGGCACCCTTGGCAACGAGGTCCTCGACCGTGACCTGTCCACCTTCGGGGAACAGACGGGCGATGTCGCCGACGTTGACGACCTGGTACTCGGTGCGGAACGGGTTGGTGAAGCCCTTGAGCTTGGGCAGACGCATGTGCAGCGGCATCTGTCCACCCTCGAAGGCTGCGGGCACGTTCTTGCGGGCCTTGGTGCCCTTCGTGCCGCGACCGGCGGTCTTGCCGCGCTTGCCGCCTTCACCACGACCAACACGAATCTTGTTGGACTTGGCTCCGGGTGCGGGGCGCAGGTGATGCAGTTTGATGGTCATGGTTAGACCTCCTCAACTGTGACGAGGTGGCGCACCACGTTGATCAGACCGCGGTTCTGCGCGTTGTCCTCACGAACAACGGTCTGACGGATGCCCTTCAGGCCCAGCGTGCGCAGAGAGTTCTTCTGGTTCTGCTTGGTACCGATGGTGCTCTTGATCTGAGTGACCTTGAGTTCGGCCATTACTTCACGCTCCCAGCCTGTGCGCGTGCACGCAGCATGCCGGCGGGAGCCACGTCTTCGAGGGGGAGACCGCGGCGAGCCGCAACTTCCTCGGGACGCTGCAGGCCCTTGAGCGCAGCAACGGTCGCATGCACGACATTGATGGCGTTGTCGCTACCGAGCGACTTCGACAGGATGTCGTGGATACCGGCGCACTCCAGCACGGCACGCACCGCGCCGCCGGCAATGACACCGGTACCCGCGCTGGCCGGACGCAGCATGACGACGCCCGCTGCGGCCTCACCCTGAATCGGGTGCGTGATGGTGCCACCGATCATCGGAACGCGGAAGAAGCTCTTGCGAGCCTCCTCGACACCCTTCTGAATGGCCGCAGGAACTTCCTTGGCTTTGCCGTAGCCGACGCCGACCAGTCCATTACCGTCGCCGACGATCACCAGAGCGGTGAAGCTGAAGCGACGACCACCCTTGACGACCTTCGACACGCGGTTGATCGTGACGACGCGCTCGATGTGGTTCGACTTCTCGGCCGACTGTCCGCCGCGACGATCGTCGCGACCGCCACCACGACGGTCGCCGCCGCCGCGGTTGTCCCCCGTGTTGGGGCCATTCTGTCCGGCGGGTCCGCTTCCGCCGTCACGCCTCTGACGTCCCGGCATCAGGCTGTCCTTCCGTTCGAAATGATGGTCATCAGAACTTCAACCCGCCTTCGCGAGCTGCGTCCGCCAGGGCCGCGATGCGACCGTGGTAGCCGTGTCCGCCGTGGTCGAAGACCACGGTCTCGACGCCGGCAGCCTTCGCGCGCTCGGCGATCAGCTGACCGACCTTTGCGCTGAGGGCCTTCTTGTCGCCGTCCGCGGCCCGCACGTCGGCCTCGGTGGTCGACGCCGCGGCCAGGGTGTGGCCTGCGAGGTCGTCCACGAGCTGGACGTGGATGTGGCGCGAGGACCGGTTGACGACCAGGCGGGGACGCTCGGGCGTGCCGGAGACCTTCTTGCGGAGACGGAAGTGACGACGCACCTTCGACAGGCGACGCTTCGTGGACGCATCCTTGCCGAGCGGAACCCGCTTGGCTTTCTGGTTTGCAGTCTGGCTCATATCACTTACCCGTCTTTCCGACCTTGCGGCGGATCTGCTCACCCTCGTAACGCACGCCCTTGCCCTTGTACGGGTCCGGACGACGGAGACGACGGATGTTGGCCGAGATCTGCCCGACCTTCTGCTTGTCGATGCCCGACACCGAGAACTTGGTGGGCGACTCGACCGCGAAGGTGATGCCTTCCGGAGCCTCGATCGGGACCGGGTGGCTGTAGCCGAGTGCGAACTCGAGGTCCTTGCCCTTGAGAGCGACGCGGTAACCGACGCCGTGAATCTCCATCTTGGTGGTGTAACCGTCGGTGACACCGGTGATGAGGTTCTGTACCAGGGTACGAGACAGACCGTGCAGCGCGCGGCTGCGACGCTCGTCGTCCGGACGGGTCACGCTGAGCGTGCCGTCGTCGTTCTTCGCAATGGCAATGGGCTCGGAGATCGTCAGGGCGAGTGAGCCCTTGGGACCCTTGACCGTGACGTCCTGGCCGTCGATCGAGACGTCGACGCCGCCGGGGACGGTGACGGGAATCTTTCCAATACGCGACATTGTGGTGGCCTCCCTTACCAGACGTAGGCGAGGACTTCCCCGCCCACTCCTTGATTGGCCGCCTGGCGATCGGTGAGCAGGCCGGTGGACGTGGAAATGATCGCCACGCCGAGGCCGCCCAGAACCTTGGGCAGGTTGGTGGACTTCGCGTACACACGCAGACCGGGCTTGGAGACGCGGCGCACGCCGGCGAGGCTGCGCTCACGGCTCGGGCCGTACTTCAGGTCGACGATGAGGGTCTTGCCCACCTCGGCGTCTTCGGTGCGGTAGTCGGCGATGTAACCCTCGCGCTTGAGGATCTCGGCGATGTTCGCCTTGATCTTCGAGTGAGGCAACTTCACCTCATCGTGGTACGCCGTGTTGGCGTTGCGCAGACGCGTCAAGAAGTCTGCGATGGGGTCGGTCATGGTCATGAGGTTGACCTCTACCTTTCTCACAACGGTTCCCTCTGCCGTTTCCGGCGCAGGCCTATCGCGAAGTAGGTCTTACGTTTCCCGGTCCGAGGTTACGAACCGGAAGTCTGTGGGGTGACGCCGCCGCCGAGGCGACGGCGTCACCGGCTCACCAGGAGCTCTTGTGGACGCCGGGCAGCTCGCCGGCGTGCGCCATCTCACGGACGCAGATTCGGCACAGGCCGAACTTGCGGAACACCGAGTGCGGACGGCCGCAGCGCTGGCAGCGGGTGTAGGCGCGCACCGCGAACTTGGGCTTCTTGTTGGCCTTGTTGACCAATGCCTTCTTAGCCATTAGCTCAGTTCTCCTTGAACGGGAAGCCGAGGTGCTTCAGCAGGGCACGGCCTTCTTCGTTGTTGGTCGCGGTGGTCACCACGGTGATGTCCATGCCGCGCGGGCGGTCGATCTTGTCCACGTCGATCTCGTGGAACATCGACTGCTCGTTCAGGCCGAAGGTGTAGTTGCCGTTGCCGTCGAACTGGTTGCCCGACAGGCCGCGGAAGTCCCTGATGCGGGGAAGCGCGACGGACACGAGACGGTCCAGGAACTCCCACATGCGGTCGCCACGCAGCGTGACGCGGGCACCGATCGGCATTCCCTCGCGGAGCTTGAACTGCGCGATGGACTTGCGTGCCTTGCGGATCTCGGGCTTCTGACCGGTGATCAGAGCGAGATCGTTGACGGCACCGTTGATCAGCTTGGCGTCGCGCGCGGCGTCACCGACACCCATGTTGACGACGACCTTGACGACGCCGGGGATCTGCATCACGTTGGCGTAGTCGAACTCGGTGTTCAGCGCAGCCTTGATCTCCTCGCGGTAGCGAGTCTTCAGGCGCGGCTGGATCTTGTTCTCAGTGGAGGTCATGTCAGATGTCCTTCCCGTTCTTCCGGGAAATCCGAACGCGCTTGCCGGACTCTTCGTCGGTCCGGTAGCCCACGCGAGTGGGGTTGCCGTCCGAGTCGACGACCGCGACGTTGGAAACGTGGATCGGGGCTTCCTGCGTGACGATGCCGCCGGAGGAGGCTCCGCGCTCGTTCGCGGAAACCGCGGTGTGCTTCTTGATGCGGTTCACGCCTTCGACGAGGACCTTGTTGGTCGCGGGGTAGGCCTGGATGACCTTGCCCTTCGCGCCCTTGTCCTTGCCGGCGATGACCAGCACGGTGTCACCCTTGTGCACCTTCATCACAGCACCTCCGGGGCGAGCGAGACGATCTTCATGAACTTCTTCTCACGCAGCTCACGGCCGACGGGGCCGAAGATGCGGGTGCCACGGGGATCGTTGTCCGGCTTGATGAGGACGGCGGCGTTCTCGTCGAACTTGATGTACGACCCGTCCGGACGGCGACGTTCCTTGGTGGTACGGACGATGACGGCCTTGACGACCTCGCCCTTCTTGATGTTTCCACCCGGGATGGCGTCCTTGACGGTGGCGACGATGATGTCACCGATCCCGGCGTAGCGGCGAGACGAACCACCGAGAACGCGGATGCAGAGAATCTCCTTGGCACCCGTGTTGTCGGCGACGCGCAGCCGCGACTCCTGCTGAATCACTTACTTCTCCTTGACCTGGACTGTTGCACGGCAGATTTCCGACCCGACGTGCGCGGTCTGTACCCGTGCCCTGCGAGAGGGGCCGCCCGGGTGGGCGGCACAACGGTGGGGTTGCCGTGCGTCTGCCGCAAGGCAACCCCACCATCGTACTGGATACATTATTCGGTTTCTTACTTGGCCTTCTCGAGGACCTCGACGAGACGCCAGTGCTTGGTCGCGGACAGCGGACGGGTCTCCATCAGCTGCACGCGGTCACCGATGCCTGCGACGCCGTTCTCGTCGTGCGCCTTCACCTTGCTGGTGCGCCGGATGATCTTGCCGTAGAGCGGGTGCTTGACCCGGTCTTCGAGCTCGACCACGATCGTCTTCTCCATCTTGTCGGAGACGACGTATCCGGTGCGGACCTTGCGGCTGCCGCGCTCTTCAGTGCTCACTGCTTTTTCCTCACTCATGCCGCGTCACCTGCGTCCGGACCAACGGCCAGCCCGAGCTCACGCTCACGCAGAACGGTGTAGATACGCGCGATCTCGTGACGAACGGTACGAAGTCGACGGTTGTTGTCCATCTGACCCGTGGCCATCTGGAAACGAAGGTTGAACAGCTCTTCCTTCGACTCACGAAGCCGGGTGACCAGCTCTTCTTCGGTGAGCTCGCGGAGCTCTGCGGCTGGGGTTCCAGTAGCCATCAGAACTGCTCCTCCCTTGTCACGATCCGGCACTTGCACGGGAGCTTGTGCATCGCGCGGCGCAGGGCCTCACGAGCGATCTCCTCATTGGGGTAGCTCATCTCGAACATCACGCGACCGGGCTTGACGTTCGCGATCCACCACTCGGGCGAACCCTTACCGGAACCCATGCGGGTTTCGGCCGGCTTCTTGGTGAGGGGGCGATCCGGGAAGATGTTGATCCAGATCTTGCCGCCACGCTTGATGTGCCGGGTCATGGCGATACGAGCGGACTCGATCTGCCGGTTGGTGATGTAGGCCGGCTCGAGAGCCTGGATGCCGTAGTCACCGAAGGTCACCTGGGTTCCACCCTTGGCGGCACCCGAACGGCTCGGATGGTGCTGCTTGCGGTGCTTGACCCGCCGTGGGATCAACATGCGTCAGCCCTCCTTCTGTTCAGTCGTAGCGGGTGCATCGGCAGTGGCGGTCGCTGCGCGGCCGGCCTCGGTGCTGGTCGCGGTGGTGCCGGTGGCACCGGAACGACGGGGACGGCTCGGACGCTCACGGCGCGGGCGGTCGCCTGCGGGAGCAGCCACGTTGGCGGCCAGCTCACGCTTGCCACCGACGATGTCGCCCTTGTAGATCCAGACCTTCACGCCGATGCGGCCGAAGGTGGTCTTGGCCTCGTAGAGGCCGTAGTCGATGTCCGCACGAAGCGTGTGCAGCGGCACACGGCCTTCGCGGTAGAACTCCGACCGGGACATCTCGGCGCCGCCGAGACGACCGGAGCACTGAACGCGGATGCCCTTGACGTTGGGCTGACGCATGGCCGACTGGATGGCCTTGCGCATGGCGCGACGGAAGGCGACACGGTTCGAGAGCTGCTCGGCCACACCCTGTGCGACGAGCTGAGCCTCGGCCTCGGCGTTCTTGACCTCGAGGATGTTCAGCTGGACCTGCTTGCCGGTCAGCTTCTCGAGCTCGGAACGGATGCGATCGGCTTCGGCGCCGCGGCGGCCGATGACGATGCCCGGGCGAGCGGTGTGGATGTCCACACGCACACGGTCACGGGTGCGCTCGATCTCGACCTTCGCGATGCCCGCGCGCTCCATGCCGGTGGCGAGGAGCTTACGGATCGCGACGTCTTCCTTGACGTACTCCGCGTACTGCTTGTCTGCGTACCAGCGAGACTTCCAGTCGGTGGTGATGCCGAGGCGGAAGCCGTGCGGGTTGATTTTCTGGCCCACTACTGAGCACTTCCCTTCCGGCGATTACGGGTCGATGTTCCGGTCTTCGGCAGGCTCTCCACGATCACGGTGATGTGACTGGTGCGCTTGCGGATACGGAACGCACGTCCCTGTGCACGCGGCTGGAACCGCTTGAGGGTCGCGCCCTCGTCCACGAACGCCGTGGCGACGACAAGCGTGCTCGGGTCGAGGTCGAGGTTGTTCTCGGCGTTGGCTGCTGCAGACGCGATCACCTTGGCGACCGGCTCGCTCGCTGCCTGCGGCGCGAACTTCAGGATGTTCAGGGCGTCTTCAACCGAACGCCCGCGGACCAGGTCCACAACACGACGCGCCTTCATCGGCGTGACGCGCACGTGGCGCGCTACTGCCTTGGCGGTCGGGTTGGCGGTTTCGGTGTTGCTCATCGCCTCTTCGCCTTCCGATCATCCTTGATGTGACCCTTGAACGTGCGGGTCGGTGCAAACTCTCCGAGCTTGTGTCCGACCATCGAGTCGGAAACGAACACGGGGACGTGCTTGCGGCCGTCGTGAACCGCAAACGTGTGGCCGATGAAGTCCGGGATGATCGTGGAACGACGGGACCAGGTCTTGATGACCTGCTTGGTTCCCTTTTCGTTCTGCACGTCCACCTTCGCGAGGAGGTGGTCATCGACGAACGGGCCCTTCTTGAGGCTGCGTGGCATCCTTCACTCCCTCCTAGCGCTTGTTCTTGCCGGTACGGCGACGACGGACAATGAGCTTGTCGCTCGCCTTGTTCTTGCGGGTGCGGCCCTCGGGCTTGCCCCACGGGCTGACCGGGTGGCGACCACCGGAGGTCTTACCCTCACCACCACCGTGCGGGTGGTCGACCGGGTTCATCACGACACCACGGACGGTGGGGCGCTTGCCCTTCCAGCGCATACGGCCGGCCTTGCCCCAGTTGATGTTCGACTGTTCGGCGTTGCCGACCTCACCGATCGAGGCGCGGCAGCGAACGTCGACACGACGGATTTCGCCGGACGGCATACGCAGCGTGGCGTAGGTGCCTTCCTTACCGAGCAGCTGGATGCTGGATCCGGCCGAGCGGGCCATCTTGGCGCCGCCACCCGGGCGGAGTTCCACCGCGTGGATGGTGGTACCCGTCGGGATGTTGCGCAGGGGCAGGTTGTTGCCGGGCTTGATGTCGGCGCCTGCGCCGGACTCGACCGGAGCACCCTGGATCAGGCCCTTGGGGGCGATGATGTAGCGCTTCTCGCCGTCCGCGTAGTGCAGAAGGGCGATACGCGCGGTGCGGTTGGGGTCGTACTCGATGTGAGCGACCTTGGCCGGCACGCCGTCCTTGTCGTTGCGACGGAAATCGATCAGCCGGTAGGCGCGCTTGTGTCCGCCACCCTTGTGCCGGGTGGTGATACGACCGTGTGCGTTACGTCCACCGCGTCCGTGGAGCGGGCGAACCAGCGACTTCTCGGGGGTCGACCGAGTGATCTCGGCGAAGTCCGAGACGCTCGAGCCACGACGGCCCGGGGTAGTCGGCTTGTACTTACGGATTGCCATGAGTCTTCTCGTCCTCTATGTCTCGTCAAGTCCCGGGCGCTTACGCGACCGGTCCTCCGAAGATCTCGATGGGCTTGCTGTCGGCCGAGAGGGTCACGAGCGCGCGCTTGGTGTCCTTGCGCTTGCCGTAACCGAACCGGGTCCGCTTGCGCTTGCCCTGACGGTTGGCGGTGTTGACGCTGGTCACGGTGACGCCGAAGATCTTCTCGACGGCAATCTTGATCTGCGTCTTGTTCGAGTCCGGGTGCACCAGGAAGGTGTAGGTGCCTTCCTCGATCAGTCCGTAGGACTTCTCGGAGATGACCGGGGCGAGCAGGATGTCGCGGGGATCGGCGATGGTGCTCACTTGCCCTCCTCCTTGTTCTCTTCCTGGGCGGTCTCGGCGGGCCCGTGGATGAACGAGTTCAGCGCCTCGACGCTGAACACGACGTCATCGCTGTTGAGCACGTCGTAGGTGTTGAGCTGGTCGGGTGCAATGGGGTGCACGCCGTCCAGGTTCTGCACGCTCTTCCAGGCCGCGATGTCCTCGCGTCCGACGACGAGCAGGACCTTCTTGCGGTCCGAGATCTCGCCGAGGAAGGTGCGGGCGGACTTCGTGGACGGAGTCTGACCGGCAACCAGTTCGGTGATCACGTGGATGCGCTCGTTGCGGGCCCGGTCGGAGAGGGCTCCGCGCAGGGCGGCGGCCTTCATCTTCTTGGGGGTCCGCTGGCTGTAGTCGCGCGGCTGCGGGCCGTGGACGGTGCCACCGCCGGCGAACTGCGGTGCACGGGTCGAGCCCTGACGAGCGCGGCCGGTCCCCTTCTGGCGGTACGGCTTCTTGCCACCGCCGCGAACCTCGCCGCGGGTCTTGGTGGCGTGGGTGCCCTGACGTGCAGCAGCGAGCTGCGCGACGACAACCTGGTGGAGAAGCGCGATGTTGGCAGGCGCGTCGAAGATCTCCGCGGGGAGCTCGACGGTGCCGTTGGTCTTGCCGCCGGCGACCTTGACGTCCAGCGTCAGCTTGGTCGTCGATGTCTCGGTGCTGGTCATGCTCGTGCACCACCCTTCACTGCACTCTTGACGATCACGAGGCCACCCTTGCGGCCGGGGATCGCACCCTTGATCAGCAGCAGGCCGTTCTCGGCATCCACCTTGTGGACGGAGAGGTTCTGCGTCGTGATGCGGTCGCTACCCATGCGGCCGGACATGCGCATGCCCTTGAACACGCGGCCCGGAGTGGCGCAACCACCGATGGAACCGGGGCGACGGTGAACGGCCTGCGCACCGTGCGATGCACCCTGACCGGCGAAGCCGTGGCGCTTCATGGTTCCGGCGAAGCCCTTACCCTTGCTGGTTCCGGTGACGTCGACGTAGGCGCCGTCCTCGAAGACCTCGGCGGTAAGTTCCTGGCCGACCTCGTACTCCGAGGTGTCGGCAACGCGGAGCTCCACAACGTGGCGGCGCGGGGTGACGCCGGCCTTGGCGAACTGGCCGGAAGTCGGCTTGTTCACCTTGCGCGGGTCGATGGCGCCGAACGCGAGCTGCACGGCGCTGTAGCCGTCACGCTCTTCGGTACGAATCTGGGTCACGACGTTCGGTCCGGCCTTCACGACGGTGACCGGAACGACCCGGTTGTTCTCGTCGAAGACCTGGGTCATGCCGAGCTTGGTGCCCAGGATTCCCTTGATCTTGGTATCAGTCATTGTTTTTGTCTCCGCCGCGCTCACTGAATGTTGACGTCGACGCTGGCCGGAAGGTCGATGCGCATGAGCGCGTCAACCGTCTTGGGCGTCGGGTCGAGGATGTCGATAAGCCGCTTGTGAGTACGCATCTCGAAGTGCTCGCGCGAGTCCTTGTACTTGTGCGGCGAGCGGATGACGCAGTACACGTTCTTTTCGGTCGGCAACGGCACGGGTCCAACGACGCGGGCCCCGGTACGGGTCACCGTCTCGACGATCTTGCGCGCTGACGCGTCGATCGCCTCATGGTCGTAGGCCTTGAGCCTGATGCGGATCTTCTGTCCCGCCACGCTTAGTGTCCTTTTCTTGCCGCGTTTCGTAGTCCCACCCGAGTCGGGCCGAACTACCTCGTCTGCACAGTCCCTTACCTGGGCCGCAACTGTCCGAACGCTAGGCGACCGGGACACACCCGATCCGCTGCCGCTGTTCATCTGTCATGGTTCTCCGGTACACGCGGTCGGGCGTGTCGCCCTCCCACTCATTCTCCGACCCGGAACTTTTCAGCTTTTCGGGCCGGGAACGCGCACCGGATGCACTCGAATTCGAGTGCCAGTAGGTACTGCTTCCGTCTTGCATGTGGCCGCGAGCAGGTCATGTGATCTACACCGCGACGTTTCACCCCACCTGTTTCGGGCCGCAAACGATCGCGTCCCAGACAAGGCAACCCGACCAGTATGCCGTACCGGGCGGGAGACTTCAAACCGGGCTCGATTCCTCTCGTACTCGACCGAACTTACCCTGAAGTAAGATACGGGAGTGACTACCTCGAATCCCACGTTCGCCGCGTGGCAGAAGCTCCCCGACAACACGCTCGGACACGTCCTCTTCTCTATCGGCATGTGTCTGCGCGTCCCCTACTTCGGCTCGGTACTCCCCCGCGTCGTCGAGATGCGCCCGGGCCGCTGCGAAGTCCGCGCACCGAAATGGTGGGGCGTGCGCAACCACCTGGGTACGTTCCACGCGATCGCGGCGTGCAACCTCGCCGAGGCCGCCATGGGCATGCTGTCCGAGGCGACCGTGCCGTCGACCCACCGGTGGATCCCGAAGTCGATGACGGTCGACTACCTCGCCAAGGCGAACGGAACGCTGCGCGCCGTCGCGGAACTGCCGGAGCTGCCGGATTTTGCCGCGATCACCGAGGGCACCGACGTGGTGGTGCCCGTGCGCATCTTCGACCGACAGGGAGTAGAGGTGGTTCACGCCGACATCACGACGTGGGTCACGCCGCGGTAGAGCGCGAAAGGCGCATGTCGAAGCTCACATTCGTCTCGAAGTTCGCGGGAGTGACCCGAATTGCCGTGTGGCACTTCCCCGGAGCCGGAACGTCGCGGTACAGCACGACCTTCCGGCCGGACGGGATCGGTTTCCGCCGTGGTCGCCGAGGCCGAAGTGGTACAGACGTCCGGCATTTATCGTGTACCTGTCTTTACGCGTTACAGAAGTTTTTCCCACCCCTTCGTCGGGCGCGAAGGTGTTCCCCGGTCTGCCTTGATCACCCTCTTCGCGTGACATACTCGGGACATGCCAGCACCTGACTCCGCCGTTCTTGTCGAGGGAATCGAGAAATCCTTCGGTGACGTAGCAGCGTTGCGGGGTGTGAGCTTCGAGGTGCCCCGCGGCACGGTCCTGGGCATCCTGGGCCCCAACGGCGCAGGGAAGACCACCACCGTCAACGTGCTGTCCACTCTGCTGCGCCCCGATGCGGGCCGCGCGTTCGTCGCCGGACACGACGTCGTCGAGGAGTCGGCGAACGTCCGGCGCAGCATCATGATGACGGGCCAGTACGCCGCCCTCGACGAGTCGCTGACCGGCCGCGAGAATCTGGTGCTGTTCGGCCGCCTGATGGGCCTGCCCAAGGCGTCCGCGAAATCGCGCGCACAGGACCTCCTGACACAGTTCGATCTGCTCGAAGCGGGTGACCGGAAGGTGTCCGGGTACTCCGGCGGTATGCGCCGGCGCGTCGACATCGCCTGTGGCCTCGTGATCCGTCCCGAGGTGGTGTTCCTCGACGAGCCCACCACCGGCCTCGACCCCCGCAGCCGCCAGGGCGTGTGGTCCCTCGTGTCCGCGCTGAAGGAGCAGGGCATCACGATCCTGCTGACGACGCAGTACCTCGAAGAAGCCGACCTGCTGAGCGACAACATCGTCGTCATCGACAAGGGCACCGTGATCGCCGAGGGCACGGCCGACGAACTGAAGGCCCGGACCGGCGGAAGCTACTGCGAGGTCGTCCCGGTGAGTCTCGACGACCTGCCGCGCGTCCGCGAAATCCTCTCGAGCCTCTGCCCACCCGGCCGGGCCATCGAGGAAGGCACCGACCGGCTGTCGATTCCCGCCGAACACGGCGCCCAGACCCTCGCCGAGGTTCTGCGCCGCCTCGACCTCGCCGGGGTCACGCTCGCCGACATCGCCCTGCGGCGCCCGTCCCTCGACGACGTCTTCCTCTCCCTCACCGGTCACGTCCGCGTCGACGAGAGCCTGCCGTCGTGACGGCGCCCGCCCAGCTCGGATTCGACAGTGCCCTCGAAGGCAGGCACCGGCGGCCGCAACCGTCGATCATCCAGCAGTGGATTGCGCTGTCCCAGCGGAACCTGCACACGATGTGGGTGTTCGGTCAGTTCTTCATCGCGGTGTTCGCCCCGCTGATCTTCACAGTCGGTTTCTATCTGCCGCTGCGTCTGGTGATGAAGTTCCAGGGCATCGACTACGCGCAGTTCGTCATGCCGATCATCGTCCTGCAGGCCATGGCGTTCACCGCGATCTCGGCGGCGCACCGCGCGGCCACCGAGGCGTCGAACGGCATGAATTCGCGATTCCAGACGATGCCGGTCGGGGCGGCGGTCCCGCTTGCCGCGCGAATGACAGCCTCCCTCGTGCACTCGACGATCTCACTCGTCGCCGCGATCGGCTACGGATACGCGATCGGCTTCCGGTTCGACGGCGGATTCGGGCTGACCGCGGCGTTCTGCGGGCTGGCGATGCTGATCGGCTTCACGCTCACGACGGGTGCCGACGCCCTCGGCACCCTGACCCGGAGCCCCGAGGTCACCAGTCAGGCGCTGACGCTCCCCCAGCTGATCCTCGGCATGTTCTCGTCCGGTTTCGTTCCGGTGACGCAGTTCCCGGAGTGGGCGCAGGGTTTCGTGCGAAATCAGCCCATCTCGCAGTTCTCCTCGTCCATGCGTGCCATGACGGAAGGCACGATCACGTTCCACCAGCTGACACCCACCCTGTTGTGGTGCGGAGGGCTGGCACTGGTCTTCATTCCGTTGTCGATCTGGTCGAATGTGAGGCGCGGATGACCACCGAATACCGATCCGACACACCGGCGACGGTGACCTTCCCCGAGGTGCTCGAACCCCACCCGGAGAATTCCTTCGCCGCACTCTTCTCGCACAGCCTGCTGCAGACCAGACGACTTCTACTCCGCTGGGCGCGCGACCCGTACACCATGCTGCAGGCGATCGTGTACCCGTCGTTGATGTTGCTGATGTTCTGGGCGGTGCTCGGGATCTCGATCACCAAGGCCACCGGGGTCAACAGCGTCTTCGGGACCGTTCCGATGATCACGCTCGTCGGCGCGATGTTCGGATCCATCGCGGGCGGTCTGTCGCTGAAGAAGGAATGGGCGGACGGGCTCCTGAGCCGGTTCTGGGTGCTGCCCGTGCACCGCGCGTCGGGCCTGCTCAGTCGCCTGATGGCCGAATCGGTGCGGATCATGCTCACGACGGTGCTGATCATCGCCGTCGGTTTCGCCATCGGGTTCCGGTTCGATCAGGGCATCCTCGCCGGTGTCGCGCTGATGCTCCTGCCGCTGCTGTTCGGGGTGAGTTTCGCGACGATGGTGACCGCCCTCGCCGTCAACGCGGCGAAGGCACCGCTCGTCGAACTCCTCTCCCTGCTGTGCACTCTCCTGCTGTTCTTCAACTCGGGATTCGTACCCACCGGCGCCTACCCCACGTGGCTCCAGCCGTTCGTGGAGAACCAGCCGATGTCGTGCGCGATCGACGCGATGAAGGGACTGTCGATGGGCGGTCCTGTCGCGGAGCCTCTGCTCAAGACCATCGCGTGGTCGCTCGCCGGGCTGCTGATCTTCACCTACCCCGCGGTGCGCGGCTATCGCCGGGCCGCGGGCAACCCGGCATAGCCCCTCGCATACCGGAGCTCAGAAGAATCTGATCCCGGCCAACCGGTGACGCACCGCCGTCGCGGGGGTCAGGAGCCAGTCGACCGTCTCGACGATCCGGCCGACGCGCAGCAGCAGCTCGTCGAGGTCCTGTTCGGGGGCCGTCAGCGACCCGACGACTCCGTCCACCGACCGGACCGTGCCTGCGAAGGTGTCGAGCCCGTCGGCGAACTTGTCCAGCAACGCGTCGAACCTGCCCAGCACGCGGGCGAATTCGTCGAGGGACGTCCCGATCTCGTGGGCCACCCCGTCGACGCGGCCGATCGTGACGTCGGCATTGAGTGCGGCCTGGGTGAGTCTCCTGATACGGCCGGCCGTATCGACACCGTCCGCCGCACCCGTCGGTTTGCTCATCGATGTTCTCTCCTCGGCTCGTGCACGGACCTATCGCGGGGTGTGCCCCGTGAGTGGCGGCTCGATCACCAACGGATCGTCCGCGGCCGGTGGTCCGTAGACGCCGCCGTTCCTCGTCGCGTTCTCCTGACCCAGGTCGTCCGGTCGTGGAACGTTCACGGCACCCCGCTGCTCCAGGTACTGCTGCGACTGGCACGTCCAGTCCAGGGCGGGCGCACTCGGTTCCGCGTCGGTCACCAGACGGCGAGGGGCGTCGTACACGCACATCGGCCCCTGCGTTCCGACCAGGAAAAGGTCCGCGAGTCCGCCCTTCTCGATCGACGCGATCTTCGGCAGCGCGCCGGGCATGATCGTCAGGCCGTAGTCGAGGGAGGGTGTGCGGTCACCGACGATCCGGGTGGGGAGAACCAGATTCGTCATCAGGGCGCCCAGTGAGTCCCGATTTCCCGACAGCAACGAGTCCAGACTCGCCATCGTCTGCGGCGAGCGCCCGAGCAGGTCGACGAGCGCGGAATCGTTGGCCCGCAACTGCTCGAGGACGCTCCGGGCGGTGCTCGCCGATTCCGGCAGAGCGGCGGTGAGGCCGTCCGCGGTGTCCAGGAGCGGCATGCCCTTGTTCACGATGGTCGACAATGCGTCGGTGCGGGTTTCGAGTGTCCGGGCGATCTCGGCGGAACCGTCGAGCAGGTTCTGGAGGTCGGGCCCCGTGCCCCCGAAGGCGGTGCCGAACGTGTCGGCCAGCGACGACAGAGCGGTGACGTCCATCGAGTTCACGAGGTCCGTGGTCTCGACGAGGGTCGCGTCGAGCGAGCGCGGGATTCCCTCCTCCGGAACCTCGACGACGTCTCCGTCCGCGAGGTACGGCGGGTCCGCACTGTCGGGCATGATGTCGAGCGCCTGGATGCCGATCGCGTTCTCGGTGGTGATCTTCGCCGTCGATCCGGCCGGCACCTGGGTACCGGGATGCAGTTCGATGCCGAGGACGACGCCCGTCCCTTCGGGGTTCACGTCGACGGAGCTGATAGTGCCCACTCCGACTCCGCGATAATTGACGGACGCTCCCTGGGCGAGGCCCGCGGCGTGGTCGAGCCGCGCACTCAGGTGAATGGGACTTCCGAACGTGTCCGGGCCTGCGACGTACCGCAGCCCGAACAGCATCGCGGCGATCGAGATCACGAGGAACAGGACCAACTGCGCCACCACGTGACGTGTCATCATCGGACGCCTCCGCCGAGTACCTCGGGCAGCGTACGGGCTTCCGGCACCTCGAGCGGAGCCGATCCGGTGAGCAACTTGGCGATGACGGCGGTGACGTCGAACGTTCCGTCGAACGTCGTGTAATCGCCGGGTGTGGCCGCGGCGAATCCACCGAGGAACGTGGCCACCGAATTCAGTGTCGGCGCGAGTTGTGACTCGAACCGGTCGAGTGCCGTGAGCACGGCCCCCGCGTCGCTGATCTCGGCCGACAGTTCGGATCCGGCGCTGCCGAGGACATGTTGCGCCTCGCGGCTGAGACGCGACGCCTCCCCCATCAACGCGACGATCTGATCGCGTTGCGACACCAGGAGATCCACCGCAGGCGCCAGGCCGGTCATCGCCCGATCGAGGGTCGGTTGCCCGGCGGCGAGTTCCGCCGCGAAGGCATTGGACGCCACCATCGCCCGGTCGAGTTCGTCCCGATGGTCGTCGACGACGCCCAGTGTGTCGTTCAACATGTCCACCAGTTCCCGGACCTTGTCCGAGCGGCCCGCGAAGGCGACGGTCAATTCGTTCATGATGGCGTGCATCTGGTCTATGCCGCTGCCGTTCAGCACGGTGGCCAGCGCGGCCAGGCCACTCTCGATGTCGGGACCGCGCGACGTCCGGTCCAGTGGGATGGTGTCACCCTCGCTCATCGGCGCGCCCGCCGCGTCCCCGACGTCGAGTCGGACGAAGGGATTGCCGAGGGCCGTGGGCAATTCGATCCGAGCCGTCGCATCCTGCGGTATCGGAACGTCGTCGCGGATCCGCATCTCGATCCGAGCGGTGAAGTCCCGGGTCGACACGTCCGAGACTCGGCCCACCACCTCTTGACCCACCCGGACCTCGGCGCCCGGGACGACACGATCGACACCGTCGAACTGCGCGGAGATCTGATATGACGGACCGTCCGGCGAACGGCCCACCGACAGATCCTGCAGGCTCAGCGAACACCCCGCGACCGGCAGCGCCATACCGACGACCAGCGCCGCCGTCAGCGATTTCGTTCTCGCCCGGATCGTCATCGTCCTCCGACCATGAGTTCGCGCAGCCCGAACGGGTCGGACATGCTGGGCGGAAACTGAATCGGGTTGGTGATTCCCGCTCCGCGGCAGAGGATCGGATCGACCACCGCGCAGAGCGGGGACGTCGGCTCGGCCTGCGCCAGGTTGGTGGAGATGTTCAGCCGGATGCGGGCACGCTGGTCAGGAGTGACCGCACGCTGGATGTTGTCGATCAGCAAGGGCACCAGGTCCATGATCTCGGCGAGGTCGGTGTCGTGCCTCTGCAGCACCTCGCTCACTCCCGCGAGGTTGTCGATGCCGGCGGCGACGTCGCCGCCCCGGGCGGACACGAGTTGGTCGATCTGGTTCAGGAGCGCGGACAACTGGTTCACCGTGTCGCCGATCGCGAACTGCTGGCCGGCGAACTCGTCGCCGATCGCAGTGAGCGAACCGGCGAGTGAATCGACCTGCGCCTGACGCGACGAGATCGCGTTCACGAGCACCTCGAGGTTGTTGACGAGCGCGCCGACATCCGCGCTGTTGCCTGCGATCACCGAACTCGCCTGCGACAGTGTGCGGATGGCGTCGTTCATCGCGGGACCGAGGCCGTCCGAGGACGCGGCGGCAGCGGAGATCGCGGCGCCGGCATCGCCTCCGTCCGGACCGAGCGCCTTGACGACGGTGTCGACGCTGTCCATCAACTGGTCCCAGGTGATCGGCGAATGACTGCGCTCGGGTGCAATGGTCTGCCCGCTCTCGAACACCGGGCCGCCGGTGTACGCGGGGCCGAGTTCGACGAATCGCTCACCGATCGCGGACGTCACCAGCACGTACGCATTCGCGTCCGCGGGCAGCACGATGTCCGACGCGACGGACATCGTGACCATCACGGTCGCGCCTCTCGGCTCGACCGCCTCGACCGTGCCGACCGGAACCCCGAGCACCGAGACCTTGGTGCCGGGGAACACGCCGTTGACGTAGGCGAATTCGGAATGCACGACGGTGGACGACGTGCGGAAGATCAGCAGCCAGCCGGCCACGACGATCGCCACCACGAGCGCGAGCACGCCGCCGATCCCGGCGACCCGGCGTGCGATGCCCGCGTTCACGAGCACCCCGTGATCAGTCCGACGACGCACAGCAGGTTGTCGGCGATGACGGCCGACGGCGCGGAGACGTCGGCCCAGTCGCCGGTTCCGGTCGCGTTCACGAGGGCTCTCGCGGCCGGTGCACCCGTGGTCAGGAGCGCGTCGAGGTTGGCGAGGTTCGCCTGCAGCCGGTCCGTCACCTGCCTCGCGTTCACGAGCAGTGAATCCAGCTCGGCGGTGTTCTCGCCGAGGAACTGGGATGCCTGTGCGACGAGCGCCTGGAGATCGTCGACCATCTGGCGGATGGCTGCACGCCGGGTGGCGAGTGTGTTCATCACGACGTCCGCGTTACCGAGCAGGGTGGTGAGCTGACCCTGCTGACCGACCAGCACGTCCGTGAGGGTCCGCGAGCTGTCGAGCAATTGCGTGACCTGATCGGCGTTCTTCGCCAGGATCGTGGACGCCGCGCTCACACCCGCCAGTGCCTCCCGGTTGAGGTTCGCGTCCTGCGGCAACGTCTCCGTCACCACCGCAAGCATCTTCTGCAGTCCCCCGAGGTCGAGTTCGTCCGCCGTCTCGATCGCGGACGATCCGATGTCGTCGAGCGAATACGGAACGCTGGTGCGGCGGAGTGGAATCACCCCGTCGTCCCCCAGGTCTCCCGGCCCCGACGGCGCGACGTCCAGATAGCGCTTGCCGAGGATGGTCGACAGCTTCACCCCCGCGGACGTCGTCGATCCGAGGTGACGTTCACCGTCGAGCCGGAAGTGCACGACCACGTGATCGCCCGCCAGGTCCACTCCGGTGACCCGGCCGGCGGGGACCCCCGCCACGTACACGTAGTCCGAATCGGTCAGGCCCGCAGCGTTCGCGAGTTCGGCCGTGTACCCGTCGGTCCGCACGGCGAAGCTCACCCGCGGGATCACCAGAACCAGCGCCAGCGCCAGCGTTGCCGCGAGAATTCCCACGATTCCGACGATCAGCGGGTTGACGGGCCGCACTCGCTGATTTCCCGCCAGCGAGTCCCAGACGTCGCGCACGTTCTCGGTGACACTCATTGGCAGTACCTCGAATGCAGGTCGGGACCGAGGGCGCCTTCGCGACCGTCGACGTTGACGATGAAGGTGCACAGGTAGATGTTGAGCCACGAGCCGTACGAGCCCGAGCGGTCGACGGAGGAGAAGAACTCCGGCATGGCCACCATGAGGTGATCGAATTCCGGGTTGGCGCCCAGCATCGCCCCCGTCAGCGAGTGAAGTTGTTCCACGGTGCGGCCGAGCTCCGGGACGCGCCCGTCCACGATCTGCAGCGCCGAGCGACTCACCGCCGCACTCTGATCGAGGGTGTCCATGAGAACCTCGTTGTTCTCGGCCAGCATCCCGGTGAACTGGGTGAGGCTGTCGACGAGGTGGGACAGCTCGGGACCCCGTGCCGCCGCCGTTCCCACCACCACCTCGAGGTTCCGGATGAGATCACCGATCAGCTGATCGTGATTCGCCAGGTTGCCGGTGACGTCCGCCACCCTGCGCAGCAGAGTTTCCATGCTCGCCTTCCTGCCGTCGAACACCGCGACGACTTCGGTGGCGAGTGCGTTGACCTGTTCCGGTTCAATGGCGTCGAACAGTGGCTTGAATCCGTTGAAGAGACTGGTGAGGTCGAGTGCGGGCGACGTTCGGTCGAGCGGAATCGTGTCGCCCTCCTCGAGGGTGCCCTCGCCCGACGGCCCGGCCGCGAGATCGAGATACCGGACCCCCAGGAGGTCGCCGTACCGGATGGCGACGGTGGTGTCGGCGGGAAGTTTCTGATCGCGCTGCACCTCGAAGTCCACCAGGGCGGTGGCACTTCCGGCGTCGCCGTCGACGATGTCGATCGAATCGACACGTCCCACCCGCACACCGGCGATGGTGACGTCGCTGCCGGGAGTGACACCCTGGGCGTCGGTGAACAACGCCTTGTACGTGACGGTCTGCCCCTCGACCGGGACCCGCAGCGTGTTCACGACGAGCACTGCCGAGAGGATGCCGAGGACGCCGAAGATCGCCAGTTTGATTGCCGAGTTCCGGACGCTCATCCTCCGCCACCTCCCCCGCAGTTCGGTCCGTCCATGCCGGGATACTGCGGGCAGTCGGCCGACGTGTAGGGCCGCGGGTTGGACAGGTCCGCGGCGACCCGGACCGCGAACTTGCCGGTGGCGAAGACGGCGGCGCCGGCCTCGCCGAACGGGCCTGCCTCGTCGAGGGTGGCCCGCAGCAGATCGGACTTGCTGGCCATGGTGCCCAGGGTCGGCGAGACGTTCAGGGCCACCGCGATCATGTTGTCCGCGTTCTGTTCCAGGACGTCGCCGGAATTCCTCGAGACGACGAGCGAAGCGGCGAGGAAACCGGTGAAGCTGTCGGTGTTCTCGACGAGTGTGTTCGACAGCGACACCGCGGCGTCCATGGCGGCGAGGACGTCCGGCGCGGCCGCGGCCAGTTGCTCACTGATCCGGGCGATCTGTGGCGTCCGCTCCGCGACCGACTCGACGAGTGGCGCGGTGGATGTCGCCACAGCGTGGAGGCTGTCGATGGTGTGCCCCAACTGCTCGCCGCGACCCCGCAACGCGTCGGCGACGGCGCTGAGTGCGGCCTGCATCTGTTCGGGTTTCACCCGCGACAGCATGTCGTAGACCTTCGAGTACAGGTCGTACATCTGGACGGTCTCCGCCGAGGTGTCGGGTTGCAGCCGCGCCCCGGCCTCGAGTCGGGCGCCGCCGGTTCCGGCGGTCGACACCAGCTCGACGGTCTGGTCGCCGAACAGCGTGCGGGGAACGACCCGCACCTCGACGGAAGCCGGGATGTGACGCATCTGCTCGGGGCGGAGACTGATGTCCATGCCCGTCTCGTTCATTCCGGCGTCGACACTCGACACGGTTCCGACGGTCGCCCCCTTGTAGGACACCGTGGTGTGCGACTTCACGGCACCGGCGTCGGCCGGAAGTGTCGCTGTCACCACGGGATCGGTGACGATCGTTCCGGTGCCGAAACCGACCAGCAATGCCGATCCCAGAATCAGGACCGCCACTCCGATCACCCCCCGCACGGCGAGTGCGCCGGTGCCCGGACCACCCGGGCGGCCGCGCATCACGGCAACCCCAGGGCGGGGGCGGACGGGACGAGACCCCACAGCGAGAGCGTCAGCAGCAGATCGACGATACCGATGGCGAGGATGCTGGTCCGCAACGCACGTCCGGCCGCACGGCCGACGCCCTCGGGGCCGCCGTGCGCGTGGTATCCGTACGAGCAGTGGACGAGCGCGATGATCGTCGCGAACACGACGGCCTTGACGAACGAGTACACGACGTCGGTGGGGGTGAGCATGAGATGGAAGTAGTAGTCGTAGGTTCCGGCCGACTGCCCGCCGAACGTGACGATCACGAGCCGCGATGCCAGGTACGACGACAGCAGGCCGACGACGTACAACGGCACCACACAGATCAGGCACGAGACGAGTCGTGTGCTCGCGAGGAACGGCAGCGACCGGATCGCCATCGCGTCCAGCGCACTGATCTCCTCCGAGATGCGCATGGCGCCGAGCTGCGCGGTGAACCCGGTTCCGACCTTCGCCGCGAGCGCGATGCTGGCGATCACGGGCGCCAGTTCGCGGGTGTTGAGGATCGCCGACAGGAGTCCGGACAGCGATCCCATGCCGAGCAGGTCCAGTCCGCGCAGCCCCTCGATGCCCACCTGCGTCGCAGCGACGGCGGACATCGCGAAGACGACACCGATCGCGCCGCCGCCCGCGAGCAGCGTGGCACCGCCGAAGCTGATGTCGCCGATCTGACGCATGATGTGCCGCCAGTACTTCACGATCGCGAGGGGAACTCCGGCGATCACGCTGCCGTAGAACGTGAATTCCCGCCCCAGCCCCGTCATCAGGTCCAGGGGCTGACGAGCCCGGGCCCGCACCCAGTGCACTGCGGGCCATCTGGTGCTCACGACCATCAGTAACCACCTACCGGGACGACGAGAACGGAATAGAGCTGACTGAGCACGGTGTTGACGATGAAGACCAGGATGAAGGCCAGCACGACGGCCTCGTTGACGGCGTCGGCGACACCGCTGGGCCCGCCCTTGGCGTGCAGCCCCTTGAAACTGGCGACGAGCGCCGACGTCACCGCGAACGCCGTCGATTTGACGAGGGCGACCACGAAATCCGACAACCGCGTGTACTGCGACAGTGCGGTGAGAAAGCTTCCCGCCGAACTGTTCTGGACGATCACCTGGAAGAGGAAGCAGGCCGACACTCCGACGGCGGTGACCATCGCGCAGAGTGCGATGCCGACGATCACCGCTGCGAGCACGCGCGGGACCACGAGCCGCTCGATCACATTGAGCCCGAGCACCTCCATGGCCTCGACCTCTTCGCGGATCGTCCGCGAGCCGAGGTCGGCGCAGATCGCGGACCCTCCGACCCCGGCCAGCATCAGCGCGCACACCAGGGCGGACGCCTGCCCGACGATCACGAACCCCACGACCGCCCCGGTGTACCCCTCGGCGCCGAGCTGACCGGCGAGGCTACCGATCGTGACAGCGATGAGGACTCCGATGGGGATCATCAACAGCAGGGCGGGTGCCGACGTGACCGACGCGATCCGCCAGGCCTGATCCAGCAGTTCCCGCCAGGCCAACTTGCGCCGCACCAGAACTCGCACCGCGGCCACCGTGGTCGCGATAGAGAATCCGATGAGTGCGCCGACTTCGTTGGCGAAGTGACTCACGGGCCCTTTGGCGGGTGGCAACTCGAATGTCACGCGGTCCTCCCCCGTTGCCGGTCACCGCAGAGCGGGGACCGGCCTCGAGATGTTCGATACGGGGTCAGACGACCGCGACGCCGGATGCGCCGTGGGTCTTTCGGAGTTCGCCTTTGACGACCTTGCCGCTGGCGTTGCGGGGCAGCGCGTCGACGATCACGACGTCTTTCGGGTGTTTGTACCGGGCGAGCTTGTCGTCGAGCCACGCCGCGAGTTCGTCCACGGTGAGGTCGGATCCCTCGTCGTCGAGTGCGACGACGGCGACGGGCACCTCGGTCCACTTGGGATCGGGCCGGCCGACGACGGCGGCCTCCCGGATCCGCGGATGTCCGAACAGGACGTTCTCCACCTCGGCGCAGTAGATGTTCTCTCCGCCGGAGATGATCATGTCCTTCTTCCTGTCGACGACGTAGACGAATCCTTCGTCGTCCTGCCGCACCAGATCTCCGGAGTGGAACCACCCGCCGGCGAACGCGTCCGCCGTGGCGGCCGGGTTCTGCCAGTACTCGAGCATCATCGTCGGTCCGCGGTAGACGATTTCGCCGACGGTCCCGGGTGCGACGTCGTTCATGTCGTCGTCGACGACGCGCGTCTGGATCGTCGGGATCGGTTTGCCCACCGAACCCAGTTTGCGGATCGCGTCGTCCCCGTCGAGGACACAGGTGATGGGCGACATCTCGGTCTGCCCGAACACCGCGACGATGAGCGCCCGCGGGAACGTGTCCGCCATGGCGCGCAGCACCGTATCCGATGCGGGCGCCGCCCCCCAGCTGATGACGCGGAGGGCGAGATCGCGACCCCGGACGGTCGGGTCGGCGCAGACGGCCTGCCACTGCACCGGCACGAGGAACACCGTCGTGATCCGCTCCTGCTCCCACACGTCGAGCATCTCGGTGGGGTTGAACGCCTTGAGCGGGTGAATCACCGTGGTACCGCCGAGCATCAGCATCGGGGCGACGGAACCGAGCGCGGCCACGTGGAACACGGGGGACGCGAGGAACCCGATGTCGTCGCCGCGGTCGTAACGCATCGCGCGGATACAGGTGATGGACTGTCCGACCATGTTCGAGTGCGACAGCACCGCACCCTTGGGCGTACCCGTCGTTCCGGACGTGTAGAGAATCAGCGACGGTGTGTCCTCCGGCAGATCGACGGGGGCATGGGCCGGGCCGGACTCCGACACGAGTTCTTCGTAGCCGAGCATGTCGGCTTCCGTGTCGGCGCCGATGTTCACGACCAGGCTCAGTTCGGGAACGTCCTGCCGCACCGCCGCGACCAGCGGTGCGAGCGCGGGCTCGGTGAACACCGCACGAGCCCCGGAGTCACGGGCGATGAACGCGACCTCGGGCGGGGTGAGCCGGAAGTTGACGGGGACCGCGATGGCGCCGAGGGCATTGATCGCGAGAACCGCTTCGAAGAATTCGGTGCGGTTGAGGGTGAGCAGCAGAACACGGTCGCCGAACTTCACGCCTCGCCGGGACAGTGCGCCGGCGAGCGCCTCCGATCGGTCGTGCAATTCGCGCCAGGTCGTACTGTGGCCGAGAAAGCGGAACGCGGCCTGATCGGGCTTCATCTCCGCGTGCGACGCAACCCAGTTGTTCCAGTGGTTGCGGCGGGATTGCAGTGGCTGCGCCAGCAGCTCGCTACGTGACGACATGTGGTGGTGGTCCCTTCGCTGTACTCGTGCCCGGCGCCCGTCTGCCTGTTCGGACCCGCACCGAGCTGTGACGAGTATTACAGATCTCGACGTCTATCGGAACAGTCTTGTTAACCGCAATTCGCATCAGCTCCGGAAGTTCGGAGCGCGTTTCGCGAGCATCGCGGTGACCCCTTCGACGAAGTCGGGGGCCTGCAGCAGTTCCGCCTGGCCCGCCTTCTCGCGGTCGAGTGATGCGTCCAGAGCTGTGAGCGTCGCTGCGGTGAGTGCCCGCTTGGTGAGTTCGATGGCCCGCCTCGGACCACGAGCGAGCCGGGCCGCCACGGCATCGACGTGCGCGGCGAGTTCGTCCGGAGGGAGGACGCCCGCGATCAGGCCGTCCCGCTCCGCCTGCGCGGCGGGCAGGCGCTCTCCGAGGAGTGCCATCCGGGTGGCCCGTGCCCGGCCGATGGACGCCGCGATCAGCGCGCTGGAACCGCCGTCGGGCATCAACCCGATGTTGACGAACGCGAGGAGTAGATAGGCGTTCTCGGAGGCATACGTCAGGTCGGCCGTCAGCGCGATGGACGCCCCGACACCCGCGGCCGCCCCGTTCACCTGCGCGATGACCGGGACCGGCAACTCGACGATGGCACGAACCACCCGGTTGGCGGAATCCATCACCACCTCCGCGGGCGCTTCCCGGCCCCCGGCCGCGGCGAGGTCCGCGCCCGTGCTGAAGGCCTTGCCCGCCCCCGCGATGATCACGACGCGAACCGAGGAGTCCGTGGCGGCTGCGGTGAGCACGTCGCCCAGTGCCGTCATGTGTGCCAGGTCGAGAGCATTCATCCGGTCGGGGCGGTCGATCGTGATCCGGAGGATCCCGGCCTCGTTGACGACGCGCAGCCCGTCGACCGCCGGGGCGGTCACAACACCGCTCCGATGCGCGAGTCGACCGTGCTCGCGAGCCGTCCGGTGATGATCGATTCCGCCTCCGTGACCATCCGGGTCACGAGTTCGCGCACGGTCGGGATGTCGTCGATCAGGCCCTGGCTCTGTCCAGCGGTCCAGATTCCGGCGTCGAGATCGCCCCTTTCGAACACCGTGCGTCCCCGGGCTCCGGCGACGAGATGCTGGATGTCGGCGAATTCGCAGCCACGGGATTCGATGTCGACCACCTCGGTGCTGACCGCGTTGGTCGCGACGCGGGCGGTGTTGCGAAGGGAGCGGAAGATGAGTTCGGTGTCGCGTTCGGTGTTGGCGACGATCTGATCCTTGACGGCGTGTGCCACCGGGGATTCGACCGTGCACATGAATCGGGTGCCCATGTTCACGCCGTCGGCGCCGAGTGCGAGTGCTGCGACGAGACCACGCGCGTCCGCGATACCACCGGACGCGATCAGGGGGATCGTGAGCTTTCGGGCGGCCGCCGGGATCAGGATCAGGCCCGCGACGTCGTCCTCACCCGGGTGCCCTGCGCATTCGAAGCCGTCGATGCTGACCGCGTCGACACCCACCTGTTCCGCCTTCACCGCGTGCCGCACGCTCGTGCACTTGTGGATCACCTTGATCCCCGCGTCCTTGAGGTGCGGGAGGTGGTCCACCGGATTGGAGCCGGCGGTCTCGACGATCCCGATTCCGGAATCGATGATCGCCTGGCGGTACTCGGCGTACGGCGGCGGGTTGATCGACGGGAGGATCGTCAGATTCACACCGAAGGGCTTGTCGGTGAGCTCCCGTGTGCGGGCGATCTCCGCAACGAGATCTTCGGGAGTCGGCTGGGTGAGCGCGGTGAGAAATCCGAGCGCCCCCGAATCGGCCACGGCCGCTACGAGTTCGGCACGGCCGACCCACATCATGCCGCCCTGGACGATCGGATGCTCGACACCGAAGGCCTCGGTGAATTTCGTCCTCATCTCAGTTCACCTCTTCGAACGTGCCGCCTGCGGCGGCCTTGTCCAGCAGTAGTTGGGGTGGAAGGAATCGGTCGCCGTACCGCGCGGCCAGCAGCTGCGCCCGGGAGACGAATCCCTGGATCCCGTCCGCGTACTCGTAGAAGCCGGCGCCTGTGGAGCGACCCTTGCGGCCGAACTCGTCGATCAGTGCCGGGTCCAGATTCGGAGTCCGGACCTGGATCTCCTCGATCAACCCGACCGCCAGGTCGATGGGCTTGGTGCCGTGGAGGGCACCGTTGCTCTTGCCCCGCCCACGAGCGGTTCTGATCGCGTCGAAGATCAATGCCTGCCCGCTCTGCCGGGTTGCTCTCATGTTCCAGCTACCTCCGATAGTTCGAAATGTGAGATCCAGGAGCGCACGACCGTCAGGAGACCGCGGACACATGCGAATTTCGGTTAACTTATTCCGCCTGTTCCTCACGTGTCAATACCCCCACGACACCTTGGCGGCCGGATTCACCGGCATTTTCCGAGAATGCGGCGTGACGATTTCTCCGAACGCAACCCTCAGCCGACCAGACGATGCGAAAGTCTCGGTTAAGATGATCGACAGTTAAACTGGCAGATGACTGCCGATTACTGGAGGTGACCGTGGCTCGGACCAGCACGACGGCCGGTGCCGCCACCGAGCGGCCGATCCGCCGTCGCCCGAAGAACCGCAAGGCCCAGATCGCGAACGTCGCTGCCGAGGCCTTCAGCGAGCGCGGCTACCACGCGGTCGGCGTCGACGAGATCGCGGCCACCATCGGGATCTCCGGCCCCGCCCTCTACCGGCACTACCCCAACAAGTACGCCCTGCTCGTACACGCCGCCACCACGACGGCCGACGCTCTGCAGGCAGCCGCGGACGGCGCGCTCGAGGGGATGGCCGAACGCGAGCCCGGAGACCGCCTCGACCATCTGATCTCCGCGCTCGTCGCGAATACCATCGAGAACCGCAAGGTCGCCGGGCTCTACCGCTGGGAGGGCCGGTACCTCGAGGCCGAGGATCGCACGCGAATCCGCGACGTCTTCGTTCACGTCACCCAGTGCGTGGCGGGCCCCCTGCGGGAACTGCGCCCCGAACTCACGTCCGTCGACGCCACGACACTGGGGGCGTCGACACTGAGCGTGATGGGAAGCATCAGCGCACACCGCACCACCCTCGCGACGCGCCGGCTCGGCGCGCTACTCGAGTCGGCGTGCGAATCGATCCTGCACGCGACACTGCCTCCCGCCGTCCCGGCCGACGGCAGGAACGCGGGCACAGGTGCGGTACGCGGCCTGGCGGTGACGTCCAAGCGCGAGTTGCTGATCAACGAGGCCGTGAAGATATTCGACCGGCACGGCTATCACGACTCGAGCATCGAAGAAATCGGCGCCGCGGCCGGCATCAACGCGTCGAGCGTGTACCGCCACTTCCCCAGCAAGGCCGACCTTCTCGCGGCGGTGTTCTACCGCGCGTCCGACCGGCTGGCTGTGGCTACCTCGGCGGCGCTGTCCACCGCCACCGGCCCCGAGGATGCACTCCGCACACTCGCGGAGTCCTATCTGGAACTCGCCTTCCGGAACCCGGAAGTGCTGTCGGTGTACTTCGCGGAGATCGGGAATCTCCCGAAGAACGAGCGGACCAATCTCCGCAACGTGCAGCGCCTGCACGTCGAGGAGTGGGTCCACCTGGTGACCACCGTGCGCTCCGAACTCTCGGCTCCGGAGGCACGGTTCCTGGTTCACGCGGCGCTGGGTTTGGTTCTCGATATCGGCCGACTGGTCCACTTCGACACCCGCGAGGAGTCGCGTGCGCGTCTCCACACCCTGATGACGGCGGTACTACTGGGCCACTGAGGCCGTGTCCCTGGACGAGTCGCCCAGGGGCACAGCCGTCATGCGACCTGTCGACGGGCTCCACGGTGATTGTCGCTGTCCGCGCCCAGATCCCGGGGACGGTAGCCGACCGGGTATCCGGGATAGCTCCGGTTGTGCCGATCCCGGGCGGCCTTGGACTCCCGACGCGGCGGCAGGAAGCGCACGAACCTCGCACGGATCCGCAGCGCACCGCGGGACGCGTTCTGCAGCCAGATCGGGGCGGCGGGAAACCCGAACGCCGACAGCATCATCGGGTCGAGGAGGGCGTAGACCCCCTGAGCGACGAGCGGCCGGAGTGGCGCCGGAAACCAGGAACAGAACAGCTTCAGCGTGTAGGTGCCGACGCGGTGGTTGTCGTCGGTGTACCGGAAATGCTCCCGCTCGTAGTCGACCTTGAACCGGTAGAAGTCCTCGAAACTCTCGGGAATATTCTTGATTCCCATCCGGATTCCCACCTGACGGTAGAAATGGAAACACGCGAGACGCTCGTTCGGGGTCAGCCGCCGCCACCCGAAGCGGTCGATCCAGTCGATCGGCTCGTAGATGAAGGTGGTCAGCACGTACAGCATGTCGTCGTTGTCGATGTCGTACTTGCCGTGCATTCGGTTCACGACGCGCAGCGATTCGACGCCGCGCTCGGAGTCGTAGCCGTGTTCGACGAGTTCGGCCATCAGCAGCGCGGTGTCGTCGTACCGCTTCTGTGGCCGTTTCTCGAACTCACCGGTGCGCTGCAGCAGTTCCGAAATGGTGGGGACGCAGTACGTCCGGAACAGCGCGAACTCGAGGGATCGCTGGTAGTCCCACGGAAATTCGTAGCCGGCCGTGATGCGATGGATCTCCTGGTGATCCCGAATCGGGTCGAGTTCCTCGATGCGGCGCCGCCAGCCGTGCCTGCCCCGCGGAACCTCGCCCGGCGCGCCGGTGTCGGCACGCTTGGTCTTCATCAGCATGTGAATACCCTCCTGCCGTGTGATCAGCGTCCGTGCCGGTTCTTCAACATCCAGGCCGAGATCTTCATGTCCCGCGACTTGCGCTGCATGGTGAGCAGGTTCAGCGGAGCCGCGAACTTCTGCCTGGCGATGGATTTGACCCGGCTGAATTCACGCAGACCGTCGGCGCCGTGGATGCGGCCGAAGCCCGAATCTCCGACACCCCCGAACGGCAGCGCCGCCACACCGGCGAACCCGAGCACCGAACCGATCGTCACGACTCCGGTCCTGAGCTTCTCGGCAGCCTGCATCGCCTTCGTCGCATCCTTGGTGAAGATGGATGCGCCGAGCCCGAACGTGGTGCCGTTGGCCTTCGTGACCGCTTCGTCGAGGCTGGCGACCTTGTTGATGACGACCGTGGGTCCGAACGTCTCCTCGCGGATCGCGGTGCTGTCCTCAGGAACGCCGGTCAGCACGATCGGCCCGACGTAGCCGTCCTTGATGGAGTCCAGTCCGCCGACCACCGCGGATCCGCCCTTGTCGAGTGCGTCCTGGACGTGGCCGCGGACGACGTCGGACTGGCCGGCCATCGTCATCGGACCGTAGGCGGCGTCCCGGGGGCCGGGGTGCAGGACCTTCGACTTCTCGGCGACCAGTCGGACGAACTCGTCGTACACCGAGTCGACGACGTAGATGCGCTCGACGCCGGCGCACGTCTGTCCGGCGTTGCCCATCGCGCCGAACACCGCGAAGCCGGCCGCCTCGTCGAGATTCGCGTCGGCGTCGACGAGCATGGCGTCCTTGCCGCCCGCCTCGACGACGAGGGGGGTGAGCGTTTCGGCGCACGCGGCCATGACGCGCTTGCCGGTGGCGGCAGATCCGGTGAAGGCGATCTTGTCGACCCCGGCCGAGACGAGAGCCGCGCCGGTCGACCCGTCTCCGGTGACCACCTGCAGCACGGGTTGGTTGGGAACGAGCGTCTTCCACTTGTCGGCGAGCCACACCGCGACCCCGGGGGTCAGCTCGCTGGGTTTGAAGACGACAGTGTTGCCCGCCGCCAGCGCATAGGAGATCGACCCCATCGGCGTGTACACGGGGTAGTTCCACGGCCCGATGACACCGACCACACCCATCGGCTCGTATCCGACACTGCTGGCCTGGTTCGCGCTGACCAGGCCCGACGGCACCTTGCGCCGCTTCAGGACCTTGCCCGCGTTCTTCGCGGCCCAGTCGAGGTGTTCGACGGCGAGCATCACTTCGAGGAGCGCGTCGTCGTACGGCTTACCGGTTTCGGCGGCGACGAGTGCGGCGAGCTGCTCACCGTCTCGCGCGACGGACTTCTTCCAGTCGAGGAGCCATTGCTTGCGGCCGTCGAATCCGAGAGCGTTCCACCACTGAGCGGCCGCTCGGGCCGCGTCGACGGCCTCGCGCACCTCCTGCTCCCCCTGGATCGGGTACTCGGCCAGGACGTTGCCGTTGCGCGGGTCCAGGGACGCGAACGTCTTCGGCGCCTGCTCCGTCGAGGCCGCGGGCTGCGCGCCGGCCGTCGTCTCGGTCGTCTCCGCCTGCTGTGGCATGGTCTGTCCTCCCTCGAGATCACATCAAATATATGTGATGTGATGTAATGTAGTGGACATCACAGTATGCGGCAGACCCCATCGCGGCAAGCCCCACACAGTCACCTCCGGCCGACCGATTCGCCGGCCGAATCAACCTCGAGGAGTCCCCCGGACATGAGCGTCGAATTCACCAGTGAACAAAAGGACTTCGCGTCGGCAATCGCCGATTTCTGCAAGCGCGAGAGCGGCACCCGCGAGCAGCGCGACAGGCTGACGAATCACGGCGAGCACAACCACAATCAGGACGTCTACGAGAAGATGGCCAAGCTGGGCTGGCTGGGCATCACCATTCCCGAGGAGTACGACGGATCGGCCGCCAGCCACGTCGACATGTGCATCCTGCTCGAGGAGGCCGCCAAGGGCATGGCCCCCATCGGCGGCATCGGTCCCACCCTGATCACGGGCGGCGCCTACGCGAAGTTCGGGACCGACGCACAGAAGGACATCGTGCTGCGCGGCATCGTGGCCGGCCGATCACAGTCCATCTCGATGTCCGAGCCGGAAGCCGGTTCCGACGTCGGCAACCTCAGCACCCGCGCGGAGAAGACCGCCGACGGCTGGGTGATCAACGGTCAGAAGACGTGGTGCTCCAACGCACACTTCGCCGACAACATCCTGCTCGTGGCCCGCACCGGGCGCGGCGACGGCAAGCACGAAGGCCTCACGATGTTCCACGTCCCCGCGGATACCGCCGGGCTGAAGATCAGCGGCATCGACACGATGGGCGGCAAGGAGGTCAACGATCTCTACTTCACCGATTGCGTCCTGCCCGAGGACGCGGTGGTGGGCGAGGTCGGCAACGGCTGGCGCCAGCTGATGACCGGCCTGAACTTCGAACGCCTGATCCTCGCCGCCATGATGCTCGGCACCGCGCAGCGCGCGTTCGCCGACACCCTCGACTTCGTCACCCAGCGCAAGCAGTTCGGGCGGCCCGTCGGATCGTTCCAGGCGCTGCGCCACCGCATCGCCGATCTCGCGACCGAGATCGAGTGCTGCAAGCTGCTCGTCTACAGCGTCGCCGAGGACGTCGACGCGAACCCGGACAAGATGCTGGCCCGCGAGGCGTCGATGGCCAAACTGAAGGTCACGGAGACGGCGAAGAAGGTCGCGCTCGAGGGCATGCAGATGATGGGCGGGTACGGCTACGCCACCGAGTTCGACATGGAGAAGCACGTCCGCTCCACCATCGTGTCGACCATCTACGGCGGTACCAACGAGATTCAGCGCGACATCATCGGCAAGACCTACGGCTTGTAATCATCCCCTGCGGTTTATGCTGGTTTGCCGCATCGAAGGAGTTCTCCATGGCATCGCCCTCCGTGTCACGATCCCCAGCGGGCCGCACCCTGCGCCGTCGACCCCAGCTGTCGGACGACGTCGCCGTGCACGTCCGTAACCTGATCATGTCCGGGGGCGTTCGCCCGGGTGACTTCATCCGGCTCGACGAGACCGCGGCGGACCTGGGGGTCAGCGTCACACCTGTCCGTGAGGCGCTCCTGACCCTGCGGGGCGAGGGACTCGTCGAACTGGTTCCTCACCGCGGGTACGTCGTCGCCCCGCTCAGCCGGGACGACATCCACGACCTCTTCTGGCTGCAGGGGCAGATCGCCGAGGAACTCGCGGTCCGCGCGACGCGGTCGGCCACTCCGGAGGCCGTGGAGGAGCTGACCGCGATCAACGAGAAGCTGCGACGCGCCGTCGAGGACGGCGACGCCGACCGCATCGAGGACCTCGAGTTCTCGTTCCACCGGGTCATCAACCGGCTTGCCGACGCGAGCAAGCTGTCGTGGTTCCTGCTCAGCGCCACCCGATACACCCCGGTGCAGTTCTATTCGTCCGATCCGGCCTGGGGCGAGTCGGCGGTCGACAGCCATCGCCGTCTCATCGCCGCCCTCGCCGACGGGAAGGCCGGCGTGGTGGGTGCCGAGAACAAGGCCCACTTCATCGACGGCGCCCAGCGGCTGGTCGCGCATCTCGACGAGGTCGGCATCTGGGATTGACCGGCACCACCGGTCCCCGGCGCCGGGTCAGCACGGTGCGGGGTTGCGATCTCCGTACGTGGGGTCCAGCGCCCGTTGGATGATGTACACGGCCCGCGGATCGGTGGTCAGCTGATTGTGTTCGGCCGTGTTCGCGTCGCAGCCGTCCTGGAGCCAGATGTTGTGCACGACGGCCCCCGGACCGGCCGTCAGGAACGTGTTCTCCGGCGGGGTCGACACGGTATCGCTGCGACTGGCGACCACCGTGTACTCGATGCCCGGGTCGGTGTCGCCGCCCGCGTTGAGGAGCTGAAGGAAGGGCGAGCCCACCATCTGCTGGATGTAGGACGGTCCGACCGCGACACCGGCGAGCGTCGTGACCGGCACACCCAGTGCCTGCGCGATCGCGCCGAGCGATTGGACGTCCCCGAAGCTGGTGCCGTGGTTGGTGGCGCCGAGCGTGACGAGCGAGTGCACCTTGTTCAGCGCCGGGTTCGTGCGGTCCGCGCCGCCGTCGAACCGCAGGTACTGGCGGGACACCGTGCCACCGAGCGAATGCCCGATCATGTCGACCTGCGAAGCGCCGGTGGTGGTGCGGACCTGATCGACGAAGCCGGCGAGCTGCTGAGCGGACTCCGCGATGTCGGCGCCGCCGAACATGCGCATCATGTTGCCCTCGGTCAGACCGGCGGCCTGTCCGTAGTTGAGGGCGAAGACGCAGTAGCCCTCCGCGTGGAGCGCCGGAGCGAGGTCCTTCCACGTTCCCACCATGCCCGTCCAGGTGCCGTGCACCAGCACGACGGGACGCGGATGTGCCGCGGATGGCTTACAGCTCCAGTCGTTCGCCCCTGGAAGCACGGACGGATCGACCACGGGCGCGGGTTCCGCTTCCACGGGATCCGCTGCCGCTGGTGCCGCGCCGCCCAGCATCACAATGCCTGCCAGCACGAACATCAGAGCCCTACTGGCCGACGATATACGCATATTCCTCGTATCCTGAGTGAGCGGAAATAGACTTCAGGTTACGTTAGCCAACCGTCCATCAAAGTCTCAACTCGAGATCGAGACTCTGGGGGTGATAACCCACCTGGTTCGTATTCGGCCGATCGAACACGGTCCTCCCGGCCATCCGGGAGGCTCATGGAAACGAACCACCAACGACACACGATAGTCGGGAAGAGAAAGCTACTGCCGATCGAGTGAGTGGGGCGATTATGTACTTCTCCGTAGGACAGCGGAACGGCGACGATTCCGGAGAGCATTCTGACGCCTCGGCGCAGCAGGCACTCGACGGTCTGCGCGCGGAACTCGACGCAGTCGACGCGACCCTTCTCGACGCGGTCCGGCAGCGCTTGGAGGTGTGCCTGCGCATCGGCGAACTGAAGCGACGCGAGCACATCGCCATGATGCAGCCCGGCCGGATCCACATCGTCCACGAACGGGCGCGACAGTACGCGGACAGCCACTCACTGTCCCCGGAGTTCTTCGACTCGCTCTACGACCTTCTCATCGCCGAGACCTGCAGGCTCGAGGACCTCGTGATCAACGCGGAGCCCGCCGACGAGGGGCTCTACCACAACGGACACCACGACCACCGTGACAACCACCACGTTCGTCACAGTTCCGTGCCCTCTGCGAATGTCGAGTCGTGATGAGTACCCGGACGCTCCTGGTCGACAACTACGATTCCTTCACCTACAACCTATTCACCCTCCTGGCCGAGGTGAACGGTGAACCCCCCACGGTCGTGCACAACGATGTGGAGTGGGATTCGATCCCCTGGTCCGACTTCGACAACATCGTCATCTCCCCCGGCCCCGGACGCCCGGAGCGGCAACGGGACTTCGGCATCAGTGCGCGCGTCATCACGGAGACCGCACTCCCCGTCCTCGGCGTGTGCCTCGGCCATCAGGGGCTGTGCCAGCTGTTCGGGGGCAGTGTGGTTCTCGCACCCGAACCGATGCACGGCCGGGTGTCCCTCGTCGAACACAACGGTTCCGAACTCTTCGCGGGCATTCCGTCACCGTTTCCGACGGTCCGCTACCACTCGCTGATCGTCGAGGATCTCCCCGACGACCTCGAGGTCACCGCCTGGACCGCCGACGGCCTGCTGATGGGTGTCCGTCACCGCACTCGTCCGCTGTGGGGCGTCCAGTTCCACCCCGAGTCGATCAGCACCGCCTTCGGTCACGAACTGCTCGCGAACTTCCGCGATCTCACGCAGACGCATTCCGGGACACCCACGCACGGTTCCATGCTCAGAATCCCGATTCCCCACGCGCCGTACGTGGTCCAGCAGGTGCGCGTCGACCACGAAGTCGATCCCCGCACCACATTCGAGGATCTCTTCGCGTCCGGGCCCAACGCGTTCTGGCTGGACGGGACGTCGGCATCGGAACCGAATTCGCGGTTCACCATCATGGGCAATTGCTCCGGCCCACGCGCCGAATACATCACGTACGACGTCAGCGAAGCGATCGTCCGGATCACTCGCGAGGGGTTGCCGGTCGAACAGGTACATGCACCGTTCTTCGACTACCTCGAGCGGCAACTGCAGGCCCGGTCGGTGCCCGGCCTCCCGGGTGTGCCGTTCGGCCTCGGCTACGTGGGGTACCTCGGCTACGAACTGAAGGCCGAGACCGGCGGCACGGCGGCCCACAAGTCGCCCACCCCGGACGCCGCGCTGGTGTTCGCGGACCGCGCCGTCGTCATCGACCATTCCGGCGAGCGCACCTACGCGCTGTGCCTGAGCGATCACCAGGACGATCCGGAGTTGCGCCGCTGGCTCGACGAGATGGAGGTGGCGCTGCATCGGCTGGCCGAGCCGGACAACCCGCCGACCGCAGTGTCGCCGATCCGGAAGCCGGAGTCCGCCGAGCTCGCCCTGCGCCACGAGCACGACAAGTACCTCGAACACATCGCGACCTCGCTCGGCGAGATCCGGACCGGCGAGTCCTACGAGGTGTGCCTGACCAACATGGCGACGGTGGACCAGTCGATCGATCCCCTGCACACGTTCGAGTTGCTGCGCTCCATCAGCCCCACCCCGTACAGCGCGTACCTCCAGTTCGCCGGACTGTCCGTTCTCAGCGCCTCCCCCGAACGGTTCCTCAGGATCGGCGCGGACCGGGTGGTGGAGTCCAAACCCATCAAGGGGACGCGGCCGCGCGGCGCGACCCCCGCCAAGGACGCGGCGCTGCGGCAGGACCTGCTCGACAGCGAGAAGGACCGCGCCGAGAACCTGATGATCGTCGATCTGACCCGCAACGATCTGGCCCGGGTGTGCGTTCCCGGATCGGTGCACGTTCCCAAGCTCTTCGACGTCGAGACGTACGCGGCCGTGCATCAACTCGTGTCGACCGTGCGCGGGACCCTCAGCGCGGATGCCTCCGTCGTCGAGTGCGTTCGCGCCGCCTTCCCGGGCGGATCGATGACGGGCGCCCCGAAGATCCGGACCATGGAGATCATCGACCGGCTCGAGTCCGGGCCGCGCGGTGTGTATTCCGGGTCGATCGGCTACTTCTCACTGACGGGGACGGCCGACCTGTCGATCGTCATCCGCACGATCGTCGCCACGGACACCGAGGTGACGTTCGGCATCGGCGGCGCGATCACCGCCCTCTCCGACCCGGAGGAGGAATTCGACGAGGCGATGGTCAAGGCCGCCACCATGTTGCGAGCACTGACCGTGACGGCAGACCGGCCGAACGAGATCGGGCCGTGAACGTCCCGGCCGCATCCACCCGGACCGTCGCGCTGATCGGCGGCTCCGGCGATGTCGGCCGGATGATGGCGGCTCGGCTGCGTGCCGACGGAAACACGGTGCGCACCATCGACATCCGCTTCACCGACCGGTCCGACCCGGATCAGGCGAAGGGGGACGTCACCGACCCGTCGCCGGAGCTGCGGGCGGTGGTGCACGCCGCCGATGCGGTGATCCTCGCGATCCCCGAAAGCGTCGCGCTGGAGGCGATTCCGTTCGTCGTCGCGGAGCTACCCGAACACGCCCTGCTGGTCGACACACTGTCCGTGAAGTCCCGATTCGACGCCGCCCTGCGTGACAGCGCGTTGCGCAACGGCGCGGTGGGCATCAACCCGATGTTCGCGCCTTCCCTCGGACCGGAGGGCCGCCCCGTCGCGGCGGTGACCTACCGGGACAGCGATGAGGTCGAATGGTTCCTGTCGGTGCTGTCCGGCTGGGGGTCGTCGGTGGTCCGCCTGGACGCCGAACACCACGACCGGCTCACGGCAGCGACCCAGGCACTGACCCACGCCGGCGTCCTCGCGTTCGGCCTCGCGCTCGCGGACCTCGGTGTCGACGGCGCCGAACTCACCGCGGTGGGGACCCCTCCCCATCTCGTGTCGCTCGCACTCCTCGCGCGGGTCGGCGGAGGTGTCCCGGAGGTCTACCGGGACATCCAGGCGGGCAATCCGTTTGCGGGCGAGGCCCGCCGCGCGCTCGCCGCGGCGCTGACCACTCTCACGGAAACCGTCGAGCGGGGCTCGGAGGACGATTTCGCTTCACTCATGTCCCGCTCGACGTCGGCGCTCGGCGACCGGAGCGAACCCCTCGCCCGGCTGTGCGCCGACCTCTTCACCGATCTCGTTCGCAGGCAGCCGCAGTCGTGGGACAGGAACGGAGATTCGCCATGACGCCCCAGAAGACTCCCTCGCTCCCGGAGTACGACCCGGCGGATCCGGTGGAGAGCGCCGTCGTGTCCCGGCTCGCCCGGAACTGGGGACAGCGGGCGACCGTGAAGAAGCCGGAACCGGACCTCGACGCGCTGTTCGATCTCGACAAGCAGGACTACCCGAACGAGTTGCTGCCCTTCGCCGATCACGATCGGTTCCTCGGCATGCGCGAGGAGCAACGGAACCAGCTTCGGGCCTGGGCCTGGATCGCTTTCAACAAGAACGTCATGGACATCGAGCAGTACGTGGTCAATCCTGGGTTCGACCTCGTCGCGCACGATGCCCTGGACACCGGGCTCGGGGACACGTTCGCCGTGGCCGTCCACCAGGCGATGGTCGACGAGCAGTACCACACCCTCATGCACCTGAACGCGAGCGCGGTCACGCGCAGGCAACGCGGTTGGGCGATGCCGAACAACGCCCTTCCCGACGTCCTGACGTTGCGCCGTCAACGCGCGGCGACTGCCGATGCCGCCGACCCGAGGAAGCGGGCGATCACCACGTTCGCCTTCATGACGGTGGCGGAGATCTCGATCAGCTCCTACCTCGACCTGATCTCCGAGAACGACGTCATCCAGCCGGTCAACCGGGCGACGGTCCGCCTCCACAACCGCGACGAGTACTGTCACGCCTCGATCGCCGACGACATCGCGGTCGTCGTCTACGACACGCTGAGCCCCGACGACCGCCACCACTTCCTGGACGGGCTCGTCGACGCGATGACGGCATTCAGCAGCAACGACTACTCGACGTGGCACACCATCGTCGACATCCTGGAGCTGGGCGGCGGACAGGCGATGATCGACGACGCCGAACACGACACCCGCCGATCCGCACTGGTCCAGGATTTCGGTGGCATCCACAAGCTGTGCAAGCACCTCGGCGTCGCGGGCGAGATGTCCTTCGAGTGGGCCTGACTCCGCGGCGACGGGAACCGACGGGGCCACGTGGTGGGAAGGCTCGGGGCCTTCCCACCACGGGCCGCGGAGATCAGCGCCCGGATCGCTCCTCGGCCTGAGCCACGAGCGCGGCGAGCGCGGCCACCCAGAACTCCCCGAAACGGTCCACCTCCGGCGTCGAGAGGACGCCGGGCGGGAAGGACATGAACGCCGACAACTGCAGGCCCTCTGCGGTTTCCGAGATCACCGACTGGATGTCGAGAACGGCCTGGGCGGGCATCGCGCTCTTCTCGAATCCACCCGTGACGGGCGATTCGAAATCGGGCAGCCAGTCGAGTCCGCGTACCGCCTCGGGAACCTCGGCCGCGCTGACGCGTCCGATGTAGTTGAACACGATCTGCGGTTCCGACCAGTTCCTCATGACCGCCGACGTGTCGGGGTTCAGGTACCGGAGCAGCCCGTACCCGATTCCCCGGTCCGGGATCGCGCTCAGCTGATCCCGCACCGCGTGTACGGCGTCCGCCGCGCTCGCGCCACCCTGGAGGGCATCGGCGATGTCGACCCCGGCGAGGTCGAGACGTGCCGGGTACATCGTGGTGAACCAGCCGACCGTCCGCGACAGATCCGCGCCCGGCACCGTGGACTCTTCACGTCCGTGGCCCTCGAGGGTGACGACCGTCGACGAAGCCTCGACTCCGCGGTCGCGCCGCCATGCGGCCACCGCCAACGCGAGCGCTGCCGCGAGGACGTCGCCGATCTCACCATCGAGCGCACCCGGCGTGCCACCCAGCAATGCCTCGGTGACCGGTGCCGGAACATCCACCCGGGTTCGTTCCAGCGTGCTGACCAGATCGGTTCCCAGGTCCAGCTCACGCGATCCGAGCAGCGGATCCGGGCCGGTCAGCATGTGTTCCCACACCTCGAGTTCGGCCACCCGCTCCGGCTTGACCGCCGCCTCGAGCAGACCGTCGGTCCAGCGCCGCAGCGACGTTCCGACCGGCTCGAGTGACGGCGACGTGCCGGCGGCGATCTGCGCGCCCGCGGTCGCGAAGTCCGGCACCAGGATCCGCCACGACACGGAGTCGATGACGAGGTGGTGCGGCACCACGAGGAGCCGTCCGCGCCGATCCGACTCGGCGGGGTCGAGCCAGACGAACTGGAGCATCGACCCGGTGCGCGGATCGAGGCGATCCAGCGCCGCGTCGAAGGCCGCACTCGCCACCGCGTCGAACTCCGGCGAACCGGGCTCGTCGCCGGCCGCGATTTCCACCCGCTGCACGGTGGCGTCGATGTCGACGCTGCCCGCGGGTGCGATCTCGAGCGCGTCCTCTACACCGGACGTGACCAGAGTCGATCGCAGCACGTCGTGCTTGTCGACCACGGCGGCGATCGTCGCGGTCACCTGCTCGCGTTCGATCCCGGCGGGCAACGTCAGCATCAAGGGCATGACGAACCGGTCGAAGTCGCCGCCGCGCTCCACCATCTTGCGGGCGACCGGGGTGAGCGGCACAGTTCCGACGCCACCACCCTCGTACTCCTGCAGTGCGGCCGCCGCGGACTCGCCCGAATCGGCCACCGCGGCCAGCTCGGCAACGGTGCGCCGCTCGAACACATCTCGCGCGGTGAAGTGGATACCGGCCGAACGTGCCCGCGCCACCAGCTGGATGGACACGATGCTGTCGCCGCCGAGCTCGAAGAAGGAATCGTCGATTCCGACGCCCTCCCGGCCGAGCAATTCGCCGAACACGGTCGCGAGTGCACGCTCGGTGTCGGTGCGCGGCGCCCGGAAGTCGGCCGCCGACGCGAAGTCCGGCACCGGCAGCGCGCGCCGGTCGAGCTTGCCGCTGGTTCCCAGCGGAAGTTCGGCGAGAATCATCACGGAATCCGGAATCATGTACTCGGGCAGCGATTCCGCGACGAACCCGTTCAGTGCCGCCGGGTCGAGAACCGCGTCCGGCTTCGGCACGACGTAGGCGACGAGCCGCGCACCCACCTCGCTGTTGTGGACGATCACGGCGGCCTGCGCCACGTCGCGATACCGGACGAACGCCTCCTCGACCTCGCCGAGCTCGATACGCAGCCCGCGCACCTTCACCTGGAAGTCGGTGCGGCCCACGAACTCGAGGACGCCGTTCTCGTTCCACCGGACGAGGTCGCCGGTGCGGTACATTCGCGCACCCGAATCGCCGAACGGGTTCGCGACGAACCGTTCCGCGCTCAACGCGGAACTGTTGACGTATCCGCGAGCGAGTTGCGCGCCGTCGAGGTACAGCTCAGCGGGAACACCGATCGGCGCCGGGTTCAGATGAGCGTCGAGCACGTAGGCCCGCGTGTTCCAGGCCGGCGAACCGATCGGTGCGATCGTCGTCGTTCCCGACGGCTCCACCACGTGGGCCGTCGAGTTGATGGTCACCTCGGTCGGGCCGTACAGGTTCACCAATTTCGCGGAACCGAGACCGGCGACCCGCTCGGCCGCCGACTGCGGCAGCGGCTCACCGCCCGCGAAGACCAGGCGCAGCGAACCGCACCGGTCGGCCGTCGCGGCATCGAGGAACATGCTCAGCACCGACGGGACGAACTGGATCACCGTCACCGCTTCCGTGCCCACGGTCGCTGCCATGTAGTCGGGGTCGCGGTGACCGTCCGGCGACGCGATCACGAGAGTGCCACCGACCACCAACGGCAGGAACAGCTCCCACACAGAGGCGTCGAACGTGAACGGTGTCTTCTGCAGCACCACGTCCTGCGCGCCGATGCCGTAGACGTCCCGCATCCACGCCAGCTGGTTGGCCAGCGCCGAATGCGGAATCGCCACGCCCTTCGGACGTCCCGTCGAACCCGACGTGTACAGCGCGTAGGCCAGGTTGTCCGGGCGCAACTCGGCGAGCCGCTCGGAATCGTCGACCGGGCCGTCCGCGTACTCGGACAGGTCGAAGTCCTCGACCAGGTACACCGGCACGTCCACGTCGAGATTCGCGATGTCGTCGGCCAGGCTCAGCACACACGTCGGCATGGCACTGTCCACCACGTACGAGGTGCGGTCCGCCGGGTGCTCCGGGTCGATCGGCACGTACGCGCCGCCCGCCGCGTGGACGGCGTAGAGGCTGATCACCATGTCGAGCGAGCGTCGCATCGCGATGCCCACCACCGAGTCCGGCCCCACCCCGATCGACATCAGGTGCCGCGCCAGACGATTCACCCGCGCGTCGAACTCCGCGTAGGTGAGGCGCACATGGTCCGCCACCACCGCCGTTCGATTCGGTGTGCGGGCGACCTGGGCGCCGAACATCGACACCACGGATTCGTCGGTGACGTCGTGCCCCGAGTCGTTCCACCCGGACAGGACGAGTTCGCGTTCGTCGCCGGTCAGCAGATCGAGATCGCCCACCAGCGTGGAACTGCCTGCCGCGATGGTCTGCAGGATCCGGTTCAGCCGGGACCCGAGCCGCTCGACGGTGTCGGCGCCGAACACGTCCGGGAGGTACTTCAGGACCAGTTGCACCTCGCTGTCCGACTGGGCCAGCAGGCTCAGCGGGTAGTGCGAGGCGTCGCTGATCTGCACTCCGGCGACCCGGAGCCCGTCGATGTCGCTGTCCTCGGTGAGACCTGCGCGGTCCACCGGGTACGACTCGAACACCGTCAACGTGTCGAACAGCCCACCGATTCCGGCGATCTGCTGGATCTCGGGAAGACCGATGTGATGGTGGTCGAACAGCGTCGACTGTTCCGCCTGCAGTCGCTCGAGCAGTCCGAGGAGCGACTCACGGGGATCGATGCGCACGCGAATCGGGATGGTGTTGATGAACAGGCCCACCATCGACTCGATGCCGGCGACCTCCGGCGGGCGACCCGAGACGGTGGCGCCGAAGACGACGTCGTCCGAGGCCGTCATGCGGGCCAGCAGCAGACCCCATGCCGCCTGGACGATCGTGTTCATCGTCAGGCCGCGGTCCCGGGCGATGCGCGCCAGGTTCTCGCTGACCACCTCACCGAGGTGCAGCGCGAACTCGGCCGGCTCGGGTCGGTCCTCGCTGCTCGGCGCCGGGGCCAGCACGGTCGGACCGTCCAGTCCCGCCAGTGCGTGCGCCCACGCGCTGCGCGATGCGTCGGTGTCGCGTTCGGACAGCCAGCCGAGGAAGTCGCGGTAGCTGCGCACACGCGGCAGCACCGAACCGTCTCCGCGGGTCGCGTACAGCACCAGCAGGTCCTTCATCAGCAACGGCATCGACCATCCGTCGAGCAGGATGTGGTGGTTGCTGATGGAGAACCGGTAGCTGTTCTCACCCGTGCGGATCAGCAGGAACCGCATCAGGGGCGGACGACTCATGTCGAACCGTGCCGAACGATGTTCGCTCAGAACGGAACTCATCTGCTCCTCGCGTTCGGTCCCGGACAGACCGGAGAGGTCGAGCTCTTCCCAGGGCAGTGCGACGCGGTCGACGACCACCTGGACCGCGGTCCCCGAATCGTCGGGGACGAACGCCGTGCGCAGGTTCGCGTGACGTGCGATCAACGCCTCCGCCGCGCCGCGGAGCCGGCCGGTGTCGACGATGCCCTGGAAGTCCAGCACCACCTGAGCGGTGTAGACGTCGAACGCGTCCTCGGCGAGAACGGAATGGAAGAACATTCCGGACTGCAGCGGGGCGAGCGGCCACACGTCGGTGGCGTCGGGGTAGCGCCGCTCGAGCGCCTCGAGGTCGTCCTGCGTCACGGACACCAGCGGAACGTCGGATGGTGTCAGACCGCCGCCGTTCGGCCCGGAGGCGTGCTCGGCCAGCGCGGTCGCCGCGGCGTGCCACAGTTCGGCGAGCTCCCACACGTCCGCCTCGTCGAGAATCTCGGTGGCGAACGAGATCTTGGCTTCGATCTGGGGACCGGACGCCGTCTCCGACGTCACCGCGTTGATGCTGAGCACCGCGGGCGCCACCATGTCGTCGTCCATGGCACCGCCGAACTCACCCGAATCGCTGTCGGGGATCCAGCCGAGATCCCGGATCTCGGCGGGCAGATCCACCGAGCCCGCGCGACCGAGGTAGTTGAACCCGATCTGCGGAGTCGGCAACGATGCCAGCGCCGCAGCGGTCTCCTCGTTCAGGTAGCGAAGCAGGCCGTAGCCGATGCCCTTGTCGGGCACGGCAAGCAACTGTTCCTTGACCGCCTTCAGTGCCGCGCCTGTCGACGTCCCGCCGTCGAACGCGTCGTCGAGATCGGCCCGGGAGACGTCCAGCCGCACCGGGTACAGGCTCGTGAACCAGCCCACCGTGCGGGAGAGGTCGGCACCGGGCACGGTCGCCTCTTCCCTGCCGTGTCCCTCGAGGTTGATCAGCACCGAGCGATCCTCGGTCCCGTTGCGGAGTCCACGCCAGCGCGCGACCGCGAGAGCGAGAGCCGCGAGGAGGCCGTCGTTGACACCGCCGTTCACGGACTGCGGGATCGTGGTGAGCAGCGCCTGCGTCACCTGCGTCGAGAACGTCATGCTCAGGCGGTCGGTCCGGGCGATCACGTCGCGTGCGGGATCGAATGCACGCTTTCCGATCAGCGGATCCGTGCCCGCGAGCATCCCGCGCCAGAAGTCGAGTTCCGCCACGCGGTGCGGCGACTTCGCCTCCTCGACCAGGCCGTGCGCCCACGCACGGACCGAGGAGCCGACCGGTTCGAGCTGCGCCGGCTGTCCCGCCGTGATCTGCGAACCCGCGGTCGCGAAGTCCGGCAACAGCACTCGCCAGGACACACCGTCGACGACGAGGTGATGCGCGAGCACCAGCAGGCGGCCGCTCTGCCCCGGCAACGACGCCGCGGGAGCGAACCACACGAACTGCGTCATCCGGCCCGACGCCGGATCCAGCCGCTCCGCCGCACGGTCGAGAGCCGCGCGTGCCAGTCTCTCGAATCCGTCCGTTCCCGGCTTGTCGGTGAACTCGATCTGCTCGATCAGGTCGTCTGCACCGAACGCCTCTTCGGCGGGGAGAGCCTCGAACGCCCAGTCGTCCCCGGTCCGGGTGAGCCGGGATCGGAGAATGTCGTGGCGTTCCAGGACAGCATCCACCGTGGCCACCAGCTGATCCCGCGTGACCGCGGGCGGGGTGGTCAGCAGAACCGCCTGCGAGAACTTCTCGAAGGTCCCTGCCGTCTCCACCAACCAGTGCGCGATGGGCGTGAGCGGAATCGATCCGACGCCGCCGCCCGGCAGCTCCTCGAGCTTCACCGACTCGACGTCGGTGGCCCACGCGGCCACGTCGGCCAGCGCCGAGACGGTCTTGCGCTCGAAGACGTCCCGAGCCGTGAACAGCACCCCGGCGTTCTTCGCGCGGGTCGTCAGCTGAATGGACACGATGCTGTCGCCGCCGAGGGCGAAGAACGAGTCGTCGACGCTGACGCGGTCCACACCGAGCACCTGCGCGAAGACGTCGGCGATGGCCTTCTCCATCGGCGTCGACGGCGCGCAGTACTCACTGGCAGCCGACACGAACTGCGGCTCGGGAAGCGCCTTGCGGTCGAGCTTTCCGGCGGGCGTCAGCGGCACAGAGTCGATCGCCATGATCGACGACGGCACCATGTACCCGGGCAGGGTCTCGGACACGAACGCCGACAGTTCCGCGACGTCGATCGACGCGCCGACAGCGGGCATCACGTACGACACCAGCACGGTCTGACCGGTCTGCTCGCGGTGATGGCCCAGCGTGACCGCGAAGTCCACGCTCGGGTGGCTGCCGAGTTCGGCGTCGATCTCACCGAGTTCGATGCGGAACCCACGGACCTTCACCTGGAAGTCGGACCTGCCGACGTAGTCGAGGACGAGGTCGCCGGTCTCCCCGTCGTGCACCCAGCGGACGACGTCGCCGGTGCGGTAGAGCCGCTCACCGGGACCGCCGAACGGGTTCGCGACGAAACGCTCCGCCGTCAGGGCGAACCGGTTGTGATAGCCGCGTGCCACGCTCGGACCCGCCACGTACAGCTCACCCGCGACCCCCACCGGGACGGGCGTGAGCCGGGAGTCGAGCACGACCACGTCGACGCCCCGGGTGGGACCACCGATGGTGACGGGCAGATCCGCCTTCATCGGGTTGCTCGACGTGCTCCAGATCGTCGCCTCGGACGGCCCGTACAGGTTGAACATGCGCCGGCCCGGCGCCCACTTCTGCATGAGTTCCGGCGGGCAGGCCTCGCCGGCAACCGACAGCACCTCGATGCCGTCCAACCCGGCCGGGTCGACCGTGGTCAGAGCCGCGGGCGTGATGAATGCGTGCGTGACCTTCTGCTTCTTCAGCAACCGGGCGAGTTCGTCGCCGCCGTAGACGACGCCGGACGCGATGACCATCGTCGACGCGGCGGCCACGGCGTGCAGCAGTTCGAACACGGACGCGTCGAAGCTCGGCGAGGCGAAGTGCAGCACCCGCGACTGCGGAGTGAGGCGGAGTCGCTCGACCTGCTCGGTCGTGACGTTCGCCAGCCCGGTGTGGGTGACGACGACGCCCTTGGGCAGACCCGTCGACCCCGACGTGTAGATGACGTACGCCGCGTCGTCGACCCGGGTCGGACGGATGCGGTCGGCGTCGGTGACGGCCTCGGACGACACGGACGCACAGTCGCCGTCCATCTCGTCCTCACCGAGCACCAGCCAGCGCACGGTGTCGGGCAGCTCGCCGACGTGGGCGCCGGTGGTGAGACCGACCTCCACGCGGGAGTCCGTGACCATGTGCAGGATCCGGTCGAACGGGTAGCTCGGATCGACGGGCACGAATGCGGCGCCGGTCTTCGCGACCGCCCAGATGGAGAGGATCGATTCGACGGAACGCGTCAGCGCCAGTGCGACGAAGTCGTCGGCCCCGATGCCCCTGCCGATCAGGACGCGGGCGAGACGGTTCGAGCGCTGGTCCAGATCACGGTAGGTGACCTGTTCGTCGCCGCACACGACGGCGACGGCATCGGGGTCGACCGCTGCGGCGGTGGCCAGGATGCTCGACAGGAGCTCGGGTGCGGCGCTGTCGGCGCCGCGCACGGGTGCCAGCACCGCGTGCTCGTTCTCGCTCAGGACGTCGATGTCCCCGATCAGCACGGAGGCGTCGGCAGTAATCGCCTCGAGGATGCGCTGGAAACGGAACGCGAACGACGCGATCGTGCGTTCGTCGAACAGATCCGTCGCGTAGGTGAAGACGCCCCGCATCGGCGCGGCCCCGTCCGCGCCGGCTGCGTCCGCGAGCGTGAGCTGCAGATCGAACTTCGCGGCGCTGATCCCACCGTCGAGTCCCTCGACCGTCAGACCGGGCAGCTCCAGGTGCGCCTGCTCGATGTTCTGGAAAGCGAGTGCTACCTGGAAGAGCGGCGAGAACGCCGTGGAGCGTTCCGGCTGGAGGATCTCGACCAGCCGCTCGAACGGCACATCGGTGTGCGTGAACGCACCGAGGTCGTGCTGACGCACCTGCGCGAGGAGGTCGGCGAACGTCGCGTCGACGTCGACCTGGGCCCGCAACACCAGCGTGTTGACGAACATGCCCACGAGGTCGTCGAGCGCGGCCTCGCCACGACCCTCGATCGCCGTACCCACCGCGATGTCGTCCGTGGCGCTCAACCGAGCGAGCAGCACCGACAGTGCCGCGTGCGCGACCATGAACAGCGACGCGTTGTGCTCACGCGCCAGCGCCCCGAGCCGGTCGCGTAGTTCCGCGTCGATCTCGAAGTCGAAGTTCGCGCCGCGCATCGACTGCGCGGGCGGCCGCGGCCGGTCCGTCGGCAACGGCAGCACGTCCGGCAGACCGCTGAGCGTGGTCCGCCAGTAGTCGATCTGCTTGGTGGCCAGTGAATCCGACGCGTTCTCGTCGCCGAGCAACTCGTGCTGCCAGAGCGAGAAGTCCGCGTACTGGACGTCGAGAGGAGCCCAGGCAGGTTCGGACCCGGCGGCGCGCGCGCTGTAGGCGATCACCACGTCGCGCGCCAGCGGTGCCGTCGAGGCACCGTCGGAGGAGATGTGGTGGACCACGATGACCAGCACATGCTGCTCGGCGTCGATCCGCAGGAGACGCGCGCGGACCGGGACGGCCTTCGCGACGTCGAAACCAGCGGTGACGAGGGAGATCACGCGCTCACGCAGGGTGTTCTCGTCGGCGACATTCTCCACGTCCAGCGAGGTGAAGCTCCGGGTCCGCGACAACACGACCTGGCCCGGACCGTCTCCGGTGTCGGGATACGTCGTGCGCAGCGTCTCGTGCCGTTCGACGACGTCGCCGAGTGCCTGCTCGAGCGCCGAGACGTCGAGGTGGCCGGTCAGCCTGATCGCCAGCGGAATGTTGTAAGCCGCCGACGCCGTGTCGAACTGGTTGATGAACCACATGCGGGACTGCGCCGGGGACAGCGGAATCCGGGCCGGACGCGGTTGCGGCACCAGGGCCGGGCGGCTCGCGCCCGCCGAATCGGACTGCTCGGCGCGAGCCGACAGCGCGATCACCGTCGGAGCCTCGAACAGTTCGCGCACACCGATCGACGTGTCGAGCGCGGCGTTGACGCGGGCGACCACGCGTGTCGCGACCAGCGAGTTGCCGCCGAGGTCGAAGAAGCTCGTGTCCACGCTGACCCGCTCGTGACCGAGCACGTCCGCGAAGACTCCCGCGACGATCTCCTCGACGGGCGTACGCGGAGCCTTGTAGTGGTCCACGGCGCCACCGAACTCGGGTTCGGGGAGCGCCTTGCGATCGAGCTTGCCGTTGATGTTCAGCGGCAGCGCGTCGAGGGCGATCAGCGCGGACGGCACCATGTATCCCGGCACCGACCGGCCGGCGAACGTGAGAACGTCCGCGTCGTCGACGGAGACGCCCTGCTCCGGCACCACGTAGCCGACGAGCCGGTCCCCGGTGTGACGGTCGTGGTGGACCACGACGACGGCCTGCGCCACCGACGGGTGCGCCACGAGCGCCCGCTCGATCTCGCCGAGTTCGATCCGGAAACCGCGGACCTTGACCTGGAAGTCGCTCCGGCCGACGTAGTCGAGATTACCGTCGCGGTTCCACCGCACCAGGTCACCGGTGCGGTACATGCGCTGTCCGGCGTCGCCGAACGGATTGGCGACGAACCGTTCCGCAGTGAGGTCGTGGCGGCCGAAGTAGCCGCGCGCCAACTGCTCGCCCGCGAGATAGAGCTCACCCGTGACGCCGGCGGGAACGGGGTGCAGACGCGAATCGAGAACGTACGTCTGCGTGTTCCATTCAGGCCTGCCGATCGGCACCGAACCGTCGCGCTCGTCGCCGCACCGGTAGTGGGTGACGCTGACGGCGGCCTCGGTGGGGCCGTACAGGTTGAAGATCTCCGCGTCGGAGACGTCGCGGAAGCGGAGCATCGTGTCGGCAGGCAGTGCCTCACCGATGCAGAGCACACGTGTCAACGACACCAGCTGGGCCGGTTCTGCCACCGCGACGAACGCCGACAGCAGCGAAGGCACGAAGTGGACGGTCGAGACCTGCTGCTCCGCAACGAGTGCGGCCAGGTACGACGGGTCGCGGTGGCCGTCCGGTGTGGCGACGACCAGACGTGCGCCCGCGGTCAGCGCCCACCAGAACTCCCACACCGACAGGTCGAACGTCGCCGCCGTCTTGAGCAGCACCGAATCCTCGGCGGTGAGCGGGTATTCCGACTGCTTCCACCGCAACTGGTTGGCGATCGCTCGGTGCGCGATCGCCACACCCTTCGGGCGGCCGGTCGAGCCGGACGTGTAGATCACGTACGCGGCGTTCTCCGGCCGCAGCGGCGCGATCCGCTCCGAGTCGGTGAGCGGGGACGGGTCGATTCCGCCCAGATCCAGTTCGTCGAGAAGGAGGTAGTCGACCTCGCCCGGCAGTCCCCCGACGACGGCGCGGGTCGCCAGGACGCAGACGGGTTGCGCACTCTCGAGCACGTACGCGGTGCGCTCGGCCGGATGGTCCGGGTCGATCGGCAGGTACGCACCGCCGGCCGCGGCGATCGCGTACATGCCGACCAGCAGTTCCACCGAACGCGGAATCGCCAGGCCGACCACGGTTTCCGGGCCGACCCCGCGGCCGACGAGATGCCGGGCCAACCGGTTGACCCTCGCCGAGAAGTCGGCGTACGTCAGCGACTCGCCCTCGAACACGAGAGCAGTGACGTCCGGGTTCTCCGCGGCGACGCTCGCGAACATGTCCGCGAGCGTCGTCTCCGGCAGGGCCCGCTCGGTGTCGTTCCATCCGGACACCACGAGCGCGCGCTCGTCGCTGCTCGCGAGCGCCAGGTCGCCGACCGCGGTCCGCGGCGAATCCACCGCGGCGGCCAGGACGCGGCGGAACATGTCCGCGAAACGCTTGACGGTGGCGGCGTCGAACAGGTCGGTGGCGAACGTGAACACGCCCGACATCTGCTCACCCTCGGGGCTGTCGCCCAGGATCAGATGGAGGTCGAACTGGGCGGTGTCGCCCTCGACCTCGAGCGGTGTGACGGTGAGGTCGGGCAGTTCCAGCTCGGCCTTCGTCGTGTTCTGGAACGAGTAGCCCACCTGGAAGATCGGATGGTGGGCCATCGAGCGTGCCGGGTTCAGGACCTCGACCAGGCGCTCGAACGGGACGTCGGCGTGCGAGAACGCCTCGAGGTCGGCCTCCCGGGCACGATCGAGGATCTCGTCGAACGTCTGCTGCCCGTCGACCTGCACCCGCAGTGCGAGGGTGTTGACGAACATGCCGACGACGTCGTCGAGTTCGCGCTCGCCGCGGCCTGCGATCGGGGTGCCCACCGAGATGTCCTCGGCGCCGGACAACCGGCTGAGCAGCACCGCGAACGCGGCGTGCACGGCCATGAACACGCTGGCGTTGTGCCTGCGGGCCAGCGCTGCCAGACCGCGGTGCACCTCGGCGTCGATGGTGAAGTCGATCCGCGACCCGCGCAGGGACTGCACGGGCGGTCGCGGCCGGTCCACCGGCAGCTCGAGGAGGTCGGGCACGCCGGCCAGCGTCTTCTTCCAGAAGGCCAGCTGGGCGGCGATCAGGCTGTCGGGGTCGTCCTCACTGCCGAGGAGTTCACGCTGCCAGATCGCGTAATCCGCGTACTGCACCGGGAGCGGCGCGAAGCCGGGTTCCCGGCCTGCCGCCCGCGACGCGTACGCCACCATGACGTCGCGCACGAACGGCGCAGTGGATTCGCCGTCGGTGGACACGTGGTGCACGACGAGTGCCAGCACGTAGTCCTGCGGGCCGACCTCGAACAGTCGCGTCCGGATCGGCGGAACGTCGGCGGTGACGTCGAATCCGGCGGTGACCATCTCCACCAACTGCTCGCGCAGTTCGTCGTCCGACACCGCAGCGGGCGTCAGGTCCAGCCGGACCTGGTCGGCGGGGAGGATCACCTGACGCGGGCCCTCCGGCGAGTCCGGGTAGATCGTGCGCAGCGACTCGTGCCGGTCGAGCACGTCGAGCACCGCGGACTGCAGCGCGTCCACGTCCAGCGCACCGGTCAATCGGACCGCGAGCGGAATGTTGTAGGCGGGCGAGTCCGGGTCGAAGCGGTTGATGAACCACATCCGGGACTGCGCCAGCGACAACGGGACGAAGGCAGACCTCTCCCGCGGCGCGAGGACGGGCCGCGGTCGGACGTTCTCGTCGGGGGTGCCGATGCGGGCGGCGAGGCCCGCGACCGTCGGCGCCTCGAACAGTTCCCGCACTCCGATGCGACGACCGAAGACCTGCCCGGCCCGGGACACGACACGGGTGGCGCTCAGCGAGTTTCCGCCGAGGTCGAAGAAGCTGTCGTCGACGCTGACCTGCGCGAGTCCGAGCACATCGGCGAAGATGCCTGCGATCGTCTCTTCCGCCGGCGTCGTCGGGGCACGGAACTCCGCGCCCGCGGTGACGAACTCCGGCTCGGGCAGCCGCGCGCGATCCAGCTTGCCGATGCCGGTCAGCGGGATCTCGTCGAGGAGGATCACGACGGACGGCACCATGTACGGCGGAAGCGTCTCGCCGACAACCGACTTCAGCAATTCCGGATCGACCGTCGCGCCGTCGGCGGGCAGGACGTACGACACGAGGGTCGTCAGCCCGGCCGGGTTCTCGCGACCCACGGTCACCGCGAACTCGACGTTCGGCTGCGCGGCCAGTGCGGCGTCGATCTCACCGAGTTCGACGCGGAATCCGCGGACCTTCACCTGGAAGTCGGACCGGCCGACGTACTCCACCCGGTGTCCGTCCGCCCAGCGCACGACATCGCCGGTGCGGTACATGCGCGCGCCGGGTTCACCGAACGGGTTGGCCACGAACCGCTCCGCCGTGACCGACGGACGATTGTGGTAGCCGCGGGTCACCGACGGACCGCAGATGTAGAGCTCGCCGGGAACGCCCTCCGGCACCGGACGCAACCGCGAGTCGAGGATGAGGGATTCGACGCCACGCAGCGGCGAACCGATCGTCACGCGCTCGCCCGCCACCATCGGTTCGGTGATGGTGACGATGACCGTGGTCTCGGTGGGTCCGTACGCGTTGCGCATCTCGCGGCCGGGAGCCCACCGCGCCACGAGTTCCGGTGTGCAGGTGTCGCCGCCGACCACGACGGACGTGACGGAGTCGAGGCCGTCGGGGTCGACGGTCATCAGCGCCGTCGGTGTCATGACCACGTTGTTGACCCGTTCGCGGCGGATCAGGTCGGCGAGTTCGTCGCCGCCGTAGACGTCCGCGGGCGAGATCACCAGGGTGGCGCCCGCGCTGAACGCGGCGAGCATCTCCCCGACCGACGTGTCGAAGCTCGGTGACGCCACGTGCAGGAAACGGGAGTCCGGTGACACGACGTAGTGCTCGCGCACCTCGCGGGTGAGGTTCGCCAGACCGCGGTGGGTGACCACGACGCCCTTCGGCTTACCCGTCGAACCCGAGGTGTAGATGAGATACGCCGGGTGGTCGACCGTCAGCGCGCAGCGCAGATCCGCGTCCTCCACCGCGTCCGCACTGCGGGCACCGATCTCCTCGGCAGCCGCGGTCTCGTCGAGGACGATCCACGGCACCGTGCCGGGAAGGTCGTCGTGATGGCGGGCGACCGTCAGTCCGAGGACCGCCTCCGAATCGGACAGCATCTCGCCGATCCGCTCGAACGGCAGCTTCGGGTCGACGGGCAGGTATGCGCCGCCGGCCTTGGCGATCGACCAGATCCCGAGGATGGATTCGACGGAACGCGTGATCGCCAGTGCGACATAGGTCTCCGGCCCCACGCCCCGATCGATCAGGACGCGCGCCAGCTGATTCGACCGCTCGTCGAGTTCCCGGTACGTGACCTCGCGTCCCTCGAAGGTCACCGCGACCGACTCCGGGCCGATCTCGACACCCGAACGCAGCAGTTCGGGCAGTGTGCGCGGCTCGATCGACTGCGGTCCGCGGACCGGGGCGATCGCGGCCTTCTCCGCGGCGTCGAGGATCTCGATGTCGCCGAGGACCACGTCACGGTCGGCCGACACGGCATGGAGAATCCGGCCGAACCGGTCCGCGAAGCTCAGAACGGTCTGCTCGTCGAAGATGTCGGTCGAGTAGTTGAACGTCGCGGCGATACCCGCGGCGGCCCCGTCGACGTAGCGCTCGCCGACGCTGAGCTGGAGGTCGAATTTGGCGACCTCGAGCGGGGCGTCGAGCGCCGAGATCTCGAGACCCGGGAACTCCATCCGAACCGATTCGTTGTTGTCGAACGACAACGCCACCTGGAACAGCGGCTGGTGCGCCGTCGACCGTGGGACGTCGAGTACCTCGACGAGACGCTCGAACGGAACGTCGCTGTGGCTGAACGCATTCAGATCGGTGGCGCGCACCTGTGCCAGCAGGTCGGCGAAGGTGTCGTCGGGACGCACCGACGCGCGGAGCACGAGGGTGTTGACGAACATGCCCACGAGCCTGTCCAGTTCCTGCTCGCCGCGGCCGGCGACCGGCGTGCCGATCGCGACGTCCGTCTGCGAAGACAGCCGCTCGAGCAGGACCGCGAGCGCGGCGTGCACGACCATGAAGAGGGTCGAGTTCGTTTCCTGGGCGATCGCGAGCAGCCCACGGTGGGTCTGCGCGTCGATCGTGAACCGTGCCGACGCGCCGCGCAGCGACTGCACCGGCGGCCGGGGCCGGTCGGTCGGCAACTCGAGCACCTCGGGGAGCCCGCCGAGCGCCTGCTGCCAGTAGCCGAGCTGGCGGGAGACCAGCGATTCGGGGTCGGACTCGTCACCGAGCGACTCACGCTGCCACAACGCGTAATCGGCGTACTGGACGGGCAGCGGTTCCCACCCGGGAGCGCTGCCGGCGGAACGCGCCGCATAGGCGGTCATGATGTCGGTGAAGAGGGGCGCCAGCGACGCACCGTCGGCCGAGATGTGGTGCACGACCATCATCAGGATGTGGTCGGTGGGGTTCACCTCGAAGCAGGCGACCCGCACCGGCACCGTCTCGGTGACGTCGAATCCGGTGGCGCCGAGTTCACGCAACCGCGCGTACAGGTCCTGCTCGTCGGCGACCGGGGTCGGGGTCAGATCGGACACCACGTCGGCTGCGGGCAGCACGAGCTGGTGCGCGTCCTCGTCGCCGACCGGGAAGACCGTCCGCAGCGACTCGTGCCGCTCGACGACGTCCGCCCACGCCGCATTCAGCGCCGCCGGGTCGATCGAGCCGGTCAACCGCACCGCCAGCGGCAGGTTGTACGCCGGGGAGGACGGATCGAACTGGTTGACGAACCACATCCGCTGCTGAGCCAGCGACAGCGGGATGCGGTCGGGCCGCGGACGGGCGACGAGCGCGGGACGCTGTTCGCCGGTACTCGCGGTCGCCTCGAGCAGCTCCGCGAGTTCCGCGACCGTCGGATTTTCGAAACACTCCCGTACCGACAGGTGCGCACCGAGCGCGACCCTGAGCCGGGCCGTGAGCCTCGTCGCGCTGATGGAGTTGCCACCGAGGTCGAAGAACGAGTCGGTGGACCCGACTCGATCGGCGCCGAGCACCTCTTCGAAGACCCTCGCCACGATCGTCTCGACCGGCGTACGAGGGGGTACGTACTCCACCGCGACGGTGGTGAACTCGGGCTCGGGCAATGCCTTTCGATCCAGCTTCCCGCTGGCACCGAGAGGGAAGCTGTCCAGGACGACGATGCGGGCGGGCACCATGTACGCGGGCAGGAGCTGCGCCGCTGCGTCCTGCACCGACTTCGTGTCGATCTGGGCGCCGGACCGCGGAACCACGTAACCCACGAGATTTTCGCCGGTCGCGTCGCTTCGATGGATCGTGACCGCGGCCTGCGCCAACGACGGATGCGACAACAACGCAGCCTCGACCTCGCCGAGCTCGATCCGCAGGCCACGCAACTTGACCTGGAAGTCGCTGCGTCCGAGGTACTCGAGGTTCCCGTCGGCGCGACGTCGAACGACGTCGCCCGTTCGGTACATTCTCTGCCCGGCGCCGCCGAACGGGTTGGCGACGAACCGGTCGGAGGTCAGATCGCTACGTCCGACGTAGCCGCGCGCCAACTGGGTGCCCGCGAGATACAGCTCGCCGGGGACCCCGACCGGCACCGGACGAAGACGCGAATCCAAGACGTGGAGATCGGTGTTCCACACCGCACTTCCGATGGGCACGGTGCCGCGAACGTCCGGGTCGACGTGCCCGGCGGTCGCGTGCACGGTGAATTCCGTCGGACCGTAGAGGTTGTGCAATTCGGCATCCGACAATCCGCGGAACGCCTCGGCGGTCGCCGGCGGAAATGCCTCGCCCGCGACGAGCACCACTCGAAGGCTGAGCAGGTCGTGTCGATCGGCTTCGCCGACGAACACCGACAGCATCGACGGCACGAACGACGTTGCGGTGACGCCCTCACGCGCAATCAACGCCGCGAGATACTCGGGATCACCGTGACCGTCGGGTGACGCAATCACCAGACGAGCACCCGAGACGAGCGTCGCGAACAACTCCCAGATCGACACATCGAATGTCGCCGGAGTCTTCTGCAGCACGACATCGTGTGCGCCGAGCCCGTACTCGTCGACGATCCACGAGATCTGGTTCAGGACCGCCGCGTGGCTGACCGCGACGCCCTTCGGCCGTCCCGTCGAACCGGACGTGTAGATGACGTAGGCAGGGTTCGACGGCCGAAGGGCCCCCCGGCGCTCCTCGTCGCGCACCGGCGCGGCCGAAGCGTCGACAGGAAGCTGGTCGATCTCCACCACGCGGTATCCGTCGGGCAGGGTGAGAGCATCTCGCGCAACCGTCAGGACACAGAGCGGCGAGGCGCTGTCCAGAACGTAGGACGTGCGGTCGGCCGGATGGTCGGGGTCGAGCGGAACATAGGCGCCACCCGCCTTCACGATGGCGTACATCGCGACCATCGAGTCGATCGATCGCCGAATCGCGAGAGCGACCCTCACCTCCGGCACGACACCCATCTCGATCAGGCTTCGCGCGAGTCGATTGACGCGATCGTCGAACTCGGCATAGGTCAGCGTCTCGTCGCCGGACACCAGGGCCACCGCGTCCGGCGTCCGCGCCACCTGCTCGTCGAACAGGTCGACGAGGGTGCGGCTTTCGTCCGTGCCTGCCGCGGTACCGGCTGCGGTGGCGTCCGCGATCACGCCGGCGAGGACACCGGCGAACGTGTCCGCGAATCCTTCGCCCGACGAGCCGTCGAGCAGTCCGGGCAGCAGGGTGGACAGGGCCACCGTCACCGCGGCCTCCGGGCCCACGCCCACACCGGCGAGCGTGCGCGCGAGTTCCGCGGACTTGTCCCGCAACTGCGCGTACGTGACATCGGTGCCGTTGTGCGACAGCGCGATTCCGTCCGGGTTGATCGACGCCGCGCCGTCGAGGAGTTCGGGCAGCGACTTGGTGGCCGTCAACTCCTCCGAGATCGAGTGCGACATCAGGGACTGCGCCCCCTCGTCCGGCACGGCCAGACCGGCCTTCTCGTCCTCGGTTAGGATGTCGATGTCACCGACGACGGCGTCCGCGTCGGCCGTGACGGCCTCGAGCACGCGAACGAAGCGATCGGCGAAACCGCGGACCGTCGACTCGTCGAACAGATCGGTGGCATAGGAGAACCAGCCTCGCATGCCGTTCGCGACGGATCCCGCGTCGAACCGCTCCTCGACGGCGACGCCGAGATCGGTCTTGCTCGTGGTGAGTCCGCTCTCGAGGACCTCGACGGTCAGCCCGGCGAGCTCGAGCTTCGGCCGTTCCAGGTTCTGGAAGCTCAGCATCACCTGCGCGAGAGGCGCGTACGCGGCGGTGCGCGACGGACGGAGCACCTCGACGATCTGCTCGAACGGCACGTCGGCGTTGCCGAATGCATTCAGATCGACCTCGCGTGCCTGCGTGAGCAGCGTGCTGAAACGGGCGTTCTGGTCCACATCGGTGCGCAGCACGAGCGTGTTGACGAACATACCGACGAGATCGTCGAGCGCGCGGTCACCGCGGCCCGCGACAGGGGTGCTGACGGAGATGTCGCTGGTGTTGCTCAGTCGCCCCAACAGCACGGCGAGTGCGGTGTGCACCACCATGAACAGCGACGCCTGGTGGGTCTGTGCGAGTTCGTTCAGCGACCGGTGCACGTCCTGCCCGATCTCGAACTCGATCAGACCGCCCTGCGGGTTGCGGACGGCCGGGCGCGGCCGGTCGGCGGGGAGGTCGAGAACCTCCGGTGCATCGCCAAGCGCGTGCGTCCAGTACGCGATCTGCTTGCCCGCGAGCGACTCCGGGTCGTCCTCGGAGCCGAGGAGATTCCGCTGCCACAGGGCGAAGTCCGGGTACTGCACGGGCAGCGGCGAGAAGCTGGGCTCCTCCCCCTGCACGCGAGCGCCGTAGGCGCCGAACAGGTCCCGTGCGAGCGGGGCCATCGACGAGCCGTCCGCCGAGATGTGGTGGACGACGACGACGAGGACGTGGTCGCGTTCCCCGAGTTCGAACAGGGCGGCGCGCACCGGGACGTCGGCGGTGACGTCGAAGCCGGCCGATGCCAGCGCGACGACCCGCTCCCGCAGTTCCTGCTCGTCGGCCACGCGGACGACGTCGAGCCCGGACTTCGTGTCGGATGCGGACAGGACGACCTGGTAGGGGCCGTCGACGGAATCCGGGTACACCGTGCGCAGCGATTCGTGCCGGGCGACGACGTCGGCGATCGCCGAACGCAGCGCGTCGGCGTCCAGTGCGCCGGTGAGCCGCAACGCCAACGGGATGTTGTACTCGGCCGATTCGGGATCGAACCGGTTGGCGTACCACATCCGCTGCTGGGCCAGCGACAGCGGCAGCCGGTCCGGACGCGGTCCGGCGGTGACGGGCGGTCGGGCGCCGCCGTCCACACCGAGCTCTTCCAGCCTGCGCGCCAGCTGCGCCACCGTGGGAGCCTCGAAGATCTCGCGCACCGGAGCGTCGATGCCGACGGCCTCGTTGATCCGCGCCATCACGCGGGTAGCGGCGAGCGAGTTTCCGCCGAGCGTGAAGAAGGAGTCGTCGGCACCGACCACGTCGACACCGAGCACCTCCGCGAACACTGCGGCCACCCGCTGCTCGAGAGCGGTTCCCGCGGCACGGAACTCACGGTCCTCCGCCAGGAACTCGGGCTCGGGCAGGGCGCGGCGGTCGAGCTTGCCCACCGGGGTGAGCGGGATGGCGTCGAGGGTCACGATCGTCGACGGCACCATGTACGTGGGCACGAACTCGCCCACGAAGTCCAGCATCCGGGTGACGTCCACCTCGGCGCCCGGCACCGGAAGCACGTACGACACGAGGACCGAATCCCCGGACGGTCCCGGCAGCACGGACGTCGTGGCGAAGTCGACGGCGGGGTGCTTGGCGAGCACCGCGTCGATCTCGCCGAGTTCGATGCGGAACCCGCGGACCTTCACCTGCTGGTCCGAGCGGCCGACGTAGTCGACGGTCAGCGCACCGTCCGCGTCCTTCGTCCAGCGCACGACGTCGCCGGTGCGGTACATCCGGTCGCCCGGCTCACCGTACGGGTTCGCGACGAAGCGTCCCGCGGTCAGCGGCGTGCGCCGGTGGTAGCCACGGGCGAGTCCGAGACCCGACAGATAGAGGTCACCTGCGATACCGACCGGAACAGGGCGGAGCCGATCGTCGAGGACCAGCGCGCTGGTGCCGCGGATCGGACCACCGATCGTGACCGGGCCGCCAGCGGCCATCGGGTCGCTGATGTTGGTCATGATCGTGGTCTCGGTGGGACCGTATCCGTTGAACAGCGAACGTCCGGGTGCCCAGCGCGCCGCGAGTTCCGCCGGGACGGCCTCGCCGCCGGCGACGACGAACTGGAAGTCGTCGAGCCCGGACGGATCCACGGACGCCAGCGCCGAAGGCGTGACGAAGCCGTGCGTGACGCGGTGCTCGCGCAGGAACTTCGCGAACTCGGGTCCGCCGTACACATCGGTGGGAGCGATCACCATGGTGGCACCGGCGCCGACCGCGAGCAGCAGTTCGAGAACGGACGCGTCGAAGCTCGGCGACGCGAAGTGCAGCGTCCGCGAGTCCGTCGTCACCTGGTAACGCTCACGCTGTTCGGCCGCGAAGTTGGCGAGACCCCGGTGCGTCACGACGACGCCCTTGGGTTGCCCGGTGGTGCCGGACGTGTAGATCACGTAGGCGCTGTTGGCCGGTGTCACCGCCGTGCGACGCTCCGCCTCCGCGACGGGAGCGGTGGAGTACCGCGCGGCGGCATTCTCGAAGTCTTCGCTGTCGAGGACCAGCCAGTCCACGCCCGCCGGAAGCCGGCCGACCTCGGAGCTCACGGAAAGCCCGAGCGCCACACCGGAATCGGTGACCATGTGCGCGATGCGCTCGTCCGGGTACCCGGGGTCGATCGGCACGTACGCGCCGCCGCTCTTGGCGACCGCCCAGATGCCGGCGATCGACGCGATCGAGCGGGTGATGCCGAGTCCGACGAACGTCTCCGCGCCGACTCCGCGCTCGATCAGGATGCGCGCCACACGGTTCGAGCGCTCGTCCAGCTCGCGGTAGGTGATGCTGTCGCCGCCCGAGACGATCGCGACCCCGTCGGGGTTCGCGGCGACCGCCGCGGACAGCAGTTCGACGAGAGTCGTGGGCGGTGTGCCCTCGATACCGCGGACCGGTGTCAGTTCCGCTGTCTCCTCGGCGTCGAGGATGGTGATGTCCCCTACCGCGATGTCGGTTCCGCCGCCTGCGACGGCGGCGAGGATCCGCACGAAACGGTCCGCGAAGCCCTGCACGGTCTCCGCGTCGAAGATCTCGGTGGCGAACCCGAGAACGCCGGTGATCCCGGTGGGCGCACCCTCGTCCGACCACAGTTCGCGCAGGTCGACGGTGAGGTCGAACTTGCTGAACTCGACGTCCACGGCGCCGGGTGTCGCCTCCAGTCCGGCGAATTCGAGCGACGGAATGCCGTTCACCTGATGGGTCAGCACGACCTGGAACAGCGGCGAGTACGCCGTGGACCGGGTCGGCTTCAGGGCGTCCACCAACTGCTCGAACGGGACATCCTGATGGCTGAACGCGGCGAGGTCCTGGGTGCGGACCTGCTCGAGCAGTTCGGCGAAGGACGTTCCGGGCTCGACCTCGGTCCGCAGCACCAGTGTGTTGACGAACATGCCGACGAGGTTCTCGAGCGCCTCGTCACCGCGACCGGCCACGGCGGTGCCGATAGCGATGTCGGTGCTCGAACTGAGCCGTGCCAGCAGCACGGACAGCGACGCGTGCAGCACCATGAACAGCGACACGTTGTGTGCGCGCGCGACCTCACCGAGACGACGGTGGATGTCCTCGTCGACGGAGAAGCCCACGGAGGCGCCTGCCATAGACCGCACCGTCGGGCGGGGCCGGTCGGTGGGGAGTGCCAGGACGTCGGGCACACCCGCGAGGGTCTTCGACCAGAAGTCGATCTGCGCCGCGGCCAGGGAGTCGGGGTCGTCCTCGGAACCGAGCACGTCCCGCTGCCACAGCGCGTAGTCCGCGTACTGGACGGGCAGCGCCGGCCAGGCGGGCTGCGTCCCGTCCTGACGGGCCGCGTAGGCCGTCATGACGTCGCGGGCCAGCGGCAACGTGGACGCGCCGTCGGACGCGATGTGGTGCATGACCAGCACCAGGACGTGGTCGGTCGCGCCGAGCCGGAACAGGCGGGCCCGGACCGGGATCGTGTCGGTGACGTCGAAGCCGGTGGAACCGAACTCGAACATCCGGTCCCGCAGGTCCTCCTCGCGGACGTCGACCGGCTCGAGAGCGAGGTCGATGCCGGCGGCGGGCAGGATCACCTGGTGCGCGCCGGAATCGGAGTCCGGGAACACGGTCCGCAGCACCTCGTGCCGCGCGACGACGTCGGACAGCGCCGCAGCCAGGGCGGCGACGTCCAGCTCGCCGCGCAGTCGCACGGTGAGCGGAACGTTGTACGCCGGGGACGACGGGTCGAAACGGTTGAGGAACCACATCCGCTGCTGCGCGAGCGACAGCGGCAACTCCCGGGGGCGCTCGCCCGCGACGAGTGCCGGCCGGGTGGAGCCGTGGTGAGCCCGGTCCTCGACGAGCTTCGCGAGGGTCGCGATCGTGGGGGCCTCGAACAGATCACGGATCCCGACCTCGGTGCCGGTCGCGGACGTGACGCGGGCAGCGACGCGGGTGGCGCTGAGCGAGTTGCCGCCCAGGTCGAAGAACGACTCGTCGACACTCACTCGCGTCGCGGAGAGGATGTCACCGAAGATGCCGGCGACGACCTCCTCGAGCGGGGTGCGCGGCGCGACGAATTCGACCGTGCTCGTGGCGAAGACCGGCTCGGGGAGGGCCTTGCGGTCGACTTTGAGATTCGCGTTGAGCGGCATCTCGTCGAGCACCATCACCGTGTCCGGGATCATGTGCGACGGCAGCACGTGCCGCAGTGCGTCGAGCGTCGCATCGACGTCGAGTTCGGCGCCTGCGGTCGCGGTGACGTATGCGACGAGCCGGGGACCCTGCTCGCTGTCGTGGACGACCACCACCGACTTCTGCACCGCGTCGGTCGCGTTGAGTGCGGATTCGATTTCGCCGAGTTCGATTCGGAGACCGCGGATCTTCACCTGGAAGTCGCTGCGGCCCACGAACACGAGCCCGCCGTCGGCACGCTCACGGACGAGGTCACCGGTCCGGTACATGCGGGCGCCGGGCCCCTCGAACGGATTCGCCACGAATCGTGACGCGGTGGTGCCGAACATGTTGCCGTACCCGCGGGCCAGGACCTGGCCGCCGATGTAGAGGTCACCGGTCACTCCCGGCGGCACGGGGCGCATCCGGCCGTCGAGCACGTGGTACCGGACACCGCGGAACGCGGCGCCGAACGGGACCGGCCACGACTCGGCATCCTCGGTGGACAGGTCCAGTTCGTACGAGGAGCAGGTGACCGATGCCTCGGTCGGGCCGTAGTTGTTGAGCAGGCGCGAGTCCGTGCCGATCAACGCCGTGCAGGCTGCAGGCCGCAGCATCTCACCGCCGAGGAGGACGACCTTCAGATTGGGCAGGACGCCCTCGGTGTCCAGTTCGGTGAGGACTTCGAACGCACTGGGTGCGAGGTTCGTGATCTGGACCTCGCCCGTGCCGATCATGCGGAGAATCGGTCCCGGATCGAAGCCGTCGTCGGCGAGGTGGAGCACACCGCCGTACGCGAGACCCACCCAGATGTTCTTCTGAGTCTGGTCGAACAGCGGGGAGTTCGCGATCAGCAGTCCGGTCCCGTCCTTCACCCGGAGGTCGCACTGGTACGACTGATAGTTGTTGGACAGGCCCAGCATCGGCACCATCGTGGGCTTGGGCCGCCCGGTCGAGCCCGACGTCGAGATGACGTGCCCGAGGCGCGTGCCTGCGTGCTCGTCCGACCACGGGTCGTGCGGGAAGTCGGTGTCGTCGAGCGATTCGAGGTGGCGCGCCGTCTCGGGGTCGTCGAGCACGATCGGGTCGTCGAGCGCCGCGTTCCCCGTGGGTGCCTCGGTGAGCCCGCTCCAGGACCGGGTGGCCACCACGGTCCGCGTGCCGCTGTCCTCGACGAGGCCCGTGATCCGCTCCATTCCCCACTTCTGGTCGAACGGGGAGTACGCCGCGCCGACCTTCCAGGTGGCGAGCATCCCGATCACCCATTCGACCGAACGGGGGGTGAGCAGTGCGACGACGTCGTCGGGGCGGACACCACGGGACAGCAGTTCGCGTGCGAGCTGGTTGGCCCGGCGGTTCAATTCGCCGCGGCTGGTCTCGACGCCGCCCGCCACGACGGCGCGAGCCTCCGGGTCGCGCTCGACCCACTCCTGCCAGCGCGTGACGAAGAGTTCGAGGGGCCATCCCGACCTTTCGGTGACCTCCGCCTCCGGCGTCGCAACGATCTCCGGTGCGGGCGCGGCGATCTCGATGTCACCGACGAGGGCGTGCGCGTCCGCGATGACCTGGTCGAGGATCGTGCCGAAGCCGTCCTTCCCGTCCTCGGACGGCGGAGCCATCATGATCGTGGGAACCAGACCGGACAGCACCACGGAGACGATCGCGTCCGGACCCATCCCCCGCTCCGACAGCGGCGCGGACATCAAGCGGAGCCGCTCGTCGAACTCGCGGTACGTCACCTGCATGCCGTCGTGAGCGACGGCGACGGCGTCGGGAGCGACCTCGACCGCAGCGGCCAGAAGCTGCGGCAGCTCGCGAACGGTCATCGTGCGTGCGGGCCTGACAGGGCTCAACTTTGCTCTCTCGTGTTCGGTGAGAATGTCGATGTCGCCTACAGCGACACCGGGATCGGTGACGACGGCCTCGAGGATCCGGACGAACCGCTCGGAGATCCGTTCCGCGGTGCTCCGCTCGAACAGGTCGGTGGCGAACGTGAACCTGCCGCCGAGGCCTGCCGGTTCACCCGACTCGTCGGCCTTCTCGGTGATCGTCAACGTGAGGTCGTACTTGGCGCCCTGCGCCATGTCCTCGATCACGCGCACGGTCAGCCCGGGCAGTTCGAGCGCGTCCATCCGGTTGTTCTGGAACGACAACATCACCTGGAACAGCGGCGAGTACGCCGCCGAGCGCCGGATCCGCAGTGCCTCCACGATCTTCTCGAACGGCACGTCGGAATTGCCGAACGCCGCCAGGTCGCCTTCGCGGACCCGTTCGACGAGATCGGCGAACGAATCCCCCGGCCGCACGCGGGTGCGCAGGACCAGGGTGTTGACGAACATGCCCACCAGGTCGTCGAGCGCCTGATCGCTGCGTGCGGCGAGCGGGGTGCCGACGGTGATGTCGTCGCTCGTGCTCAGCCGCGACAGCAGCGTCGTCAACGCCGCGTGCGTCACCATGAAGAGCGAGGCGCCGCGTTCCCTGCCGACCGCTTCGAGGCCGCGCCGCAGTTCGGGGGTGATCGCGAAGTCGATCGAATCGCCTCGCATCGACTGCCTGGCCGGGCGTGCGTGGTCCAGCGGGAGGTCGATCAGCTCGGGTGCCCCGGAGAGGGTGTCGGCCCAGTGCGCGATCTGCTTGCCCGCGAGCGACCGGGTGTCGGCGGGGTCGCCGAGGACCTCGCGCTGCCACAGCGCGAAGTCGGGGTACTGCACCGGCAGCGGCTGCCACAGCGGAGCCGCACCGGCGGTGCGCGCGCTGTACGCGACCATGACGTCGCGCGCGAGCGGCGACATCGACGCGCCGTCGGCGCAGATGTGGTGTACGACGAGGACGAGCAGGAACTCGCTCTCACTGGTGGCGAACAGCCGGATACGCAGCGGGGGCGCGACCGTGACGTCGAATCCTTCGGTGGCGAATTCGGTGAGCGCCGTGTGGAGTTCGGCCTCGGTCACCGGGACGGGCGTCAGGTCGAACGGAACCTGCGCGGTGTCGACGACCTGCTGGTACGGGCCGTCACCGGAGTCGGGGAACACGGTCCGCAGCGACTCGTGCCGCGCGAGTACATCCGACACGGCCGACGACATCGCGTCGATGTCGAGCGAACCGGACAGACGCACGGCGAGCGGAATGTTGTACGCCGAGGACGCCGTGTCGAACCGGTTCATCAGCCACATGCTCTGCTGCGCCATCGACAGCGGAACCCGCTCGGGGCGCGGCCGCGCGACGAGAACCGGCCGGTCGGAGCCGGTGCCGGCCTGCTCGGCCACCTTCACGGCGAGCCGTTCCACGGTCGGTGCCTCGAACAACTCGCGCACACCCAGACGGGTACCCGCGGCAGCGTTGAGCCGGGCGACAGCCTTCGTCGCCACGAGCGAGTTGCCGCCGAGGTCGAAGAACGACTCGGCGACACTGATCTTCGCGAGGCCGAGCACGTCGGCGAGCACACCGGCGACCAGTTCCTCGGTGGGCGTGCGCGGCTCGATCATCTCGCCCTGCAGGGCGTCGAAGTCGGGCTCGGGCAGAGCCCTCCGGTCGAGTTTGCCTGCGGTGGTGAGCGGGATCTCGTCGAGGACGACGACCGCGCTCGGCACCATGTGCGCCGGAAGCATGTCGCCGACGAAATGCGTCACCTCGGCCACGTCCACCGCGGCGCCCGCGGTGGGCAGCACGTACGACACGAGGGCGGTCGAACCCGACGGCATCGACGTGCCGAGGGTGGCCGCGAATTCGAGGTCCGGGTGCTTGACCAGAGCGGCGTCGATCTCGCCGAGCTCGATCCGGAAACCACGGACCTTCACCTGGAAGTCACTGCGGCCGACGTACTCCACGCCGTAGCCGGCGCGGTGCCCGTGGTCGACGACGAACCGGACGATGTCGCCCGTGCGGTACATCCGGCTCCCGCTGTCGCCGAACGGGTTCGCGACGAATCGTTCGGCGGTGAGGCCGAGACGGTCGTGGTAGCCGCGGGCGAGGCCTGGGCCTGCGATGTACAACTCCCCCGCCACGCCGACGGGTACCGGGCGCAGCAATTCGTCGAGAACGTAGACGGTGACACCGCAGACGGGACCGCCGATCTCGATCCGGCTCCCGGGCACCAGCAGGTTGCTGACGTTGCTCATGACGGTGGCCTCGGTGGGTCCGTAACCGTTGTACATCCGGCGCCCCGGCGCCCAGCGGTCCACCAGTTCCGGCGGGCACGCCTCGCCGCCGACCACGACGACCTCGAGCCGGTCGAGTCCGGCCGGCTCCACCGATGCGAGCGCGGCCGGCGTGACGAAGGCGTGGGTGATTTCGTTGTCCGCGAGGAAGTTTCGGAGTTCCTCACCGCCGTACAGGTCGGCGGGCGCGACGATCATCGTCGCGCCGCAACCGAAGGCGAGCAGCAGTTCGAGGACGGACGCGTCGAAGCTCGGGGACGCGAAGTGCAGAGTCCGCGCCGACGGGCTCACCCCGTAGTGGGTGCGCTGCTCGGCGGAGAAGTTGGCCAGACCGGTGTGGGTGACGACGACGCCCTTGGGTAGACCGGTGGTACCGGACGTGTAGATCATGTACGCCGGGTGCTCGAGCCGAACCGACGCGGTCCGCTCGGAATCCGTGACCGGCTCCGCCGACTTCGCGGCGCACAGCGCGTCGCACTCGGACGAGTCGAGGGCGAGCCATTCGACGTCCGAGGGAAGGGTGTCGCGCTGAGCGGCCACGGTCAGGCCGAGAATCGCACCGGAGTCGACGACCATGTGTGCGATGCGCTCGGACGGGTAGCGGGGGTCGACGGGCACGAAGGTGCCGCCGGCCTTGGCAACGGCCCACGTTCCGATCACCGAGTGCAGCGAGCGCGTCATCCCGAGCGCCACAGACGTTTCCGGTCCCACACCGCGATCGACGAGAACCCGGGCGAGCCGGTTCGAGCGCGCGTCGAGTTCCGCGTAGGTCAGCGATTCGCCATCCGCGACCAGCGCGATGCGCTCACCGTTCTCGGCTGCGGTCGCGGCGAGGATCTGCGGCAGCGACAACGGTGCGGCGGCGTCGGTGCCGTGCGCCGCCAGCAGGGACGCGCGCTCGCCGGGAGCGAGGATGTCGATGTCCGCGACGAGCGTGTCGACGTCCCCGGACAGCGCACCGAGCACGCGGACGACCCGCTCCATGATCTCCTCGACCTCGGCGGCCTCGAAGATCTCGGGAAGGAACTTGGCCGTCAGGTGCAGCCGCGGGTCGGTCATCGCGACGATCGCCAGCGGGTAGTGGGTGGCGTCGTTGGACGTCACGTCGAGAACGCGGAGACCCTCGATGTCGCTGCTCTTCGTGAGCGCCTCACGGTCGAGCGGGTAGGACTCGTAGACCATCAGCGTGTCGAACAGCGCGCCGAGGCCGAGTCCCTGCTGGATGTCGGTGAGCCCGACGTGATGGTGATCGAGCAACTCGGTCTGCTCGTGCTGGATGCGGTCGAGCAGCGTGCGGACGGCGTCGCCGGCCCGGACGCGCACCCGCACCGGCAGGGTGTTGATGAAGAGCCCGAGCATGGACTCGATGCCGGGCACCTGCGGCGGACGACCCGAGACGGTGGTGCCGAACACCACGTCGTCCCGTCCGGTCAGTCTGCCCAGCACGATTCCCCACGCGGCCTGGACGAGGGTGTTCATGGTGACGCCGAGTTCGCGCGAGCGCGCGGTCATGTCGGCGAGCAGGTCGTCCGGCAGGTCGATCACCAGCTCACCGGGGGTGAGCGTCGGGGCGGTCTCCGCGTGCGCGGGTGCGAGGAGGGTGGGCTCCTCGATGCCGCTCAGGGCCTTCGCCCATGCGGCCACGGGCACCTGCGGGTCCTGCGCGGACAGCCACTCGAGGTAGCTGCGGTACGGACGCGGCTGCGGCAGTGCCAGCGCGTCGCCGTCCACCGCGTACAGGGTCAGCAGATCCTGGATGAGGATCGGCAGCGACCAGCCGTCGAGGAGGATGTGGTGGTTGGTGACGGCGAACCGGTAGCGGTCCTCGCCCGTCTCGACCAGCAGGAATCGCACGAGAGGCGGCGCGGTCATGTCGAACCGGTCGGTCCGGTTCGCGAGCATCAGCGCCTCGAGTTCCGCAGCACGGTCGGACTCGGACGCGGCCGAGAGGTCGACGTGCGTCCACGGCACGTCCACCCGGTCGACGACCACCTGCATGCCGGTGCCGTCGTCGCCCGCGACGAACGCGGTGCGCAGGTTGGGGTGCCTCGCGACGAGTGATTCCGCGGCGCGGCGGAGGCGGTCGGTGTCGACGGATCCGCCCAGGTCCATCACCAGCTGGGTGGTGTACACGTCGGTGGCGGTACCGGCCAGCGACGCGTGGAACAGCAAGCCCACCTGCAGCGGGGCCAGCGACCAGACGTCGGCGAGTGCGGGGTAGTCGCTCTCGAGGGTGTCGATCCGGCTCTGACTCAGGGAGACGAGGTCGAGGTCCGACGGCGTCCGGCCACCGGCTCCGGGCCGCTTCGTGTGTTCGACGAGCCCTTCGAGCGCGCGCGTCCACAGGCCGGTGAGCTCGCCCACCTCGGCGTCGGTGAGGACGCCCTGGGGGAAGTCGACGGTGGCCGAAAGTCGCTGTTCTCCTTCGACATCCACGATCATCGCGTTGATGTCGAGGGCGAAGTGCACCGGCATCTCGCTGTTGCGGGTACCGGTCAGCTCCATCGTGTCGGTGTCGGGCACCCAGCCCGCCGCCCGGAACGCGTCGGGGATCTCGCCCACCGATACGCGGCCGAGGTAGTTGAAACTGATCTGCGGGCTCGGCAACGCCGCGAGAACCGCGCGGGTCTCGGCGTTGAGGAATCGCAGCATTCCGTAGCCGATGCCGTGCTCGGGTACCCGGGCGAGTTGTTCCTTCACCGACTTGACGGCCCGACCTGCGGCCGCGCCGCCGGCGAGGGCGTCGCGCACGTCGACGCCGGGCGCCGACAACCGGACCGGGAACATGCTGGTGAACCAGCCGACCGTGCGGGAGAGATCGGCGCCGGGCAGCACCGTCTCCTCGCGGCCGTGGCCTTCGAGGTGCACGAGGGTCGAGGACTCGGTGACGCCGCGTTCCGCGCGCCACGCCGCGACGGCGAGGGCGAGGGCGGTGAGGAGGCCGTCGTTGACGCCGCCGTGGAACGCGCGCGGCACGTCGGTCAGCAGACCGTCGGTGACGTCGGCCGGGACCTCCAGGCGGACCCGGCCGGTGGTCGAGACCGTGTCGCGGCCGTCGAGGGCGCGCGAACCGATCAGCGGGTCCGCACCGTCGAGAGTGGTGCGCCAGTGGTCGAGTTCGGCCACGCGGCGGGCGCTCCGGGCGTTGTCGGCGAGGCCGTGCGCCCAGCGGCGCACCGACGTGCCGACCGCCGGGAGCAGCGGGTCGGCACCGGCGGCAATCTGCGCCCACGCGGATGCGAAGTCGGGCACCAGCACTCGCCAGGACACCCCGTCCACGGCGAGGTGATGGATCACGACGAGCAGTCGTCCCGTCTGCGGGGTGCTCTCGTCCTCCCCGCTGACGCCGTCCTCGCCGTCCAGCGGTGCAAGATCGCCGGAGTCCTCTGCGGGCGCGAACCAGACGAAACGCACCACGCTGCCGGTCGCCGGGTCCAGCTTGTCCACCGTGCGGTCGAGGGCGTGCGCGGCGAGCGCCTCGAACGAGTCGGTGCCGGGTCCCTCGCTGAACTCGACGCGATCGACGAGCCGGTCGACGTCGACGGAGCCGATCGGTGCGACCTCCAGCGACCATCCGGCCGGAGAGTCGGTGCGGCGCAACGACGAACGCAGAGCGTCGTGGCGATCGACGACGGCCGCCAGCGTGCGCACCAGGCGGTCCCGCTCCACCTTCGGCGGCAGGGCCAGGAGAATGGACTGGGAGAAGCGGTGGAAGTCGCCGCCCAGCTCCGTCATCCAGTGCACGACCGGTGTCAGCGGCATCGTGCCGATACCGGCGCCGGGAAGTTCCTCGAGGACGTGCACCGTCGCCGACTCGGATGCCGACTTCGCGACCTCGGCGAGCGAGGCCACGGTCTTGCGCTCGAAGACGTCGCGGGCCGTGAACAGGACACCGGCTTCCTTCGCGCGGGACACCAGCTGGATCGAGACGATGCTGTCGCCACCGAGCGCGAAGAACGAGTCGCCGACACTGACCCGCGGCAGACCGAGAACTTCGGCGAACAGTCCGGCGATCGACTCCTCCATGGTGCTGCGAGGGGCCACGTACTCACTGGACTCCGCCGCGAACGTGGGTTCGGGCAAGGCCTTCCGGTCGAGTTTGCCGCTCGCGCCGACCGGCATCTCGGCGATCACCACGACGGCGTCGGGAACCATGTACGAGGGCACCGCGCGGCCGACGTGGACCGTCAGATCCTCGACGTCCACCGCCGAACCGGGTTCGGGGACGACGTACCCGACGAGCCGCTGTCCCAGGGAGCTGTCGTGCACGACCGCAACCGATTGCGCCACATGCGGATACGAGGACATCGCGGCCTCGATCTCGCCCAGTTCGATGCGCAGGCCGCGCACCTTCACCTGGAAGTCGGTGCGGCCGAGGTACTCGATGCTGCCGTCGACACGCCACTTGACGAGGTCGCCGGTGCGGTACAGACGGGTTCCCGCGGCGCCGAAAGGATTGGCCACGAAGCGTTCTGCCGTGAGCTCCGGCCTGCCCTCGTAGCCGCGCGCGACCTGGGCGCCCGCGAGATAGAGCTCTCCCGCGGATCCGATGGGAGCGGGCCGGAGGTGGCCGTCGAGCACGTACGCCTCGGTGTTCCACACCGGGGTGCCGATGGGAATCGTGTGGAGGGTCTCCCGATCCACCTCGCCTGCGGTGGCGTGCACGGTGAACTCGGTGGGGCCGTACAGGTTGTGCAACCCGGCGTCGGACTTCGCGCGGAACGCCGCGGCGACGGCAGGCGGAAACGCCTCTCCCGCAACGAGAACGACGCGCAGGCTGACGAGTTGTTCGCGGTCCGCTTCGGCGACGAACACCGACAGCATCGACGGGACGAACGATGTCGCCGTGACCTTCTCGCGCGCGATCACGTCGGCGAGGTAGGCGGGATCGCGATGCCCCTCGGGTGCGGCGATCACCAGGCGCGACCCGGAGGCGAGTGCGGCGAACAGTTCCCACACCGACACGTCGAACGTCGTCGGGGTCTTCTGCAGCACGACATCGTTCGCATCGAGCTCGTAGCGCGACGCGATCCACGTGACCTGGTTCAGGACCGAAGCGTGGCTCACCGCCACGCCCTTCGGACGTCCGGTGGACCCGGACGTGTAGATGACGTAGGCCGGGTTCGCCGGCCGCAGATCGGCTGCCCGTTCGTCGTCGCGGATCGGGCCGGCCGGGACGCCGCTCAGATCCAGGGCGTCGATCTCCAGGACGTCCTGATCGGCGGGAAAGACGAGGCCGTCGCGCGCGACCGTGAGGATGCACAGCGGGCGGGCACTCTCGAGTACGTACGCCGTGCGCTCGGCGGGGTGGTCGGGGTCGAGTGGCACGTACGCGCCGCCCGCCTTGACGACGGCGTACATCGCGACCATGGAGTCGAGCGAGCGGCGGATCGCGAGGGCGACCTTCGTCTCCGGACCCACTCCCCTGCCGATCAGCGTCCGGGCGAGACGGTTCACCCGCGCGTCGAACTCGGCGTACGTGAGCTCCTCGCCGTCGAAGACGAGTGCCGTCGCGTCGGGGGTGCGCCCGACCTGGGCGTCGAACAGGTCGACGACGGTCCCCGCCGGCGGCGACACGACGTCGCCGTTCCACCCGGTCACGACCTGTGCGCGTTCCTCGTCGCTCATCGCGGCCAGGTCCGACACCGAGGCGTCGTCGCCGGCGCCGAGGAAGCGCTCGAAGAAGTCGAAGAAGCGGCTGTGGTGACGGTCCAGCTCGTCCGCGGAGTACAGGTTGGGGTTGGCCTCGAAGTCGATGTGGATCTTGCTGCCTGCCACACCCTGGTAGATGTTCAGGGAGAGATCTTCGACCGGTCCGGTGGTGAGGACGTTCTGGTGTCCGGTGACCGTCCCCAGCTTGATCTCGCTGTGGAACATCATGATGTTGATCGAGGGACCGAAGAAGCCACGCTGCCCCTGGGGCGCTCCCGCGTCCCGGCGGATGTCCTCGTGGCGGTACCGCTGGCGGCGCAGGGCGCCGGTCAGCTCGATCTGAACGCTCTTGACCAGCTCGGGGACGGTCATCTCCGGGGTGATCTGGAGCCGGAGCGGAACGATGTTCGACACCATTCCGCCGGAACGGCGCAGCGTGGCGGTGGTGCGCGCCGAGACCGGGAGGCTGAGGACGACGTCCGTCCGGTCGGTCATGTGGGCCAGGTACGCGGCGAATGCGGCCACCACGATGGGCGCGGAGCTGGCGTTGCTGCCGCCGAGGGCCTCGTCGAGCAGGGTGGCGGTGGACTCGGGCAGTGCCTCGGAGGAGAGCCGCGCGAACTTGCCCACCATGGCCGCACGACCGGCGAGGCTCGGGGCCTCGGGCAGGTGCGCGGTGCGTTCGGCCCAGTATTCGCGATCCTTCGCGAACCGCTCGGAGTTGCGGTACCGCTGCTCGTCCTCGACGATCCGGACCAGGTCCTCGGCGCGGCAGGCCGGCGGCTCGGTGCCCTCGACCAGCGCCGTGTAGATCTCGGCGATGCGTGCGATCAGCGCCATCGCGCCGAATCCGTCGAGCGCGATGTGATGGATGCGGCAGAACCAGAAGTAGTGATTCTCCCCGACGTGGAGCAGGTAGACCACGACGAGGCGGTCTTCGAGGAGGTCGACGGGGGCGCTGTAGTTGGCCCGCATCCACTTCTCGGCGGCGTCGACGGAATCGCCCTCGCCGCGGAGGTCGACGTAGGTGATGGCGTCGTCGAGGGACTTGTCGACGTACTGGTAGGGCATCCCCTCGATCTCGACGAGGCGGAGGAAACCGGAGCCGAACTCCCGGCCGGTACGGACCGTGGCCTCGGTCAGCAGGTCGAGGTCGATGTCACCGCGAAGCTCGATGTACTGGGCGATGGTGAGAGGAACCTCGCCCATCGCGTGTTGCGCGAACCAGATGCCTCGCTGCGCAGCCGACAGCGGAAACGCCCCTTCCGGAGCACCGCTACTACCCGCTGCTTGTCCCGACCCCAAGGGTTACTCCGTTCTCGAACGCGTGGCGACTGCCGCCTGTGTCTTTGGTGATTCGTAGCTCTCGGTCCCACGGACTGCGTCGTGAGCCGGTCTTCCGATGAACGCCATCACACGAACAGGCCCTGCCGGTTCGAAGCATCTCGCGGAGCGGGGACGTGCCGGGCATGGGACGCCCTGCGCTGATCGAAGAGTTCCACCACACTCGGAGTCGATGTCAGACGATCGTCCGAAACCCGATTGCCTGCGACGCTGAACACTCCAAGGCCCTTACATCCCGAACTACTTGCGGTGAGCGGGTTCATACGTGGCTCCGTTCTCTCATCGATCCAACAAGCGGCCACCCAATCGGTGCTCGTCATCCTCCGAGTCGAGAGCCGAGTCTACGGCGCTGGTGGAGGAGCGAAACATCGTCGCGATCATTGCTTCGGCCTCCTCTCGCTCGGTGGTGACAATCTCGGTTCGTACGGTTCTGCGGTAGCGCCGGGAATTACATCGGTGTCGGATCCACTGCCGTTACCGGCGCCGGTGTGACGTACCCAACCCTCGATACTTCCAGAACCAGGCCTAGATTCGATCTTCGACGCGCACATATTCAACAGGCCGGACCGCATTCCGGGCACTGTGTACAACCAGAACACGGATACCGTACCGAGAGTCGGAATTTCACTAGGTGTACAACTGTCGTATCCAGTTTCATGTTCCGCCTCCCGACTGTTATCCGTGCACGGTGCAGCCGATCTGATGACCGGCCGCGGCGTTGAACACTCACTGCCCCCCGTGACCGCAGTTTTGCCAACCACCGTGTCTACCAAAGCCCCGCGCAGGTCTCAAAACGCAGAGCACCCGAAGTTGCATACCGGGAATAACCGAGCAGGTTCGTCGCGTAGTCGCATCGAACGAAAACTTGGACGTTCACGTGAGCGCTCGGGTGCCGGCAGATCGCCCGCTGACCTGCCACGAGGACGCAGACACGCGTCCCCGGCGAAGGGATGTGAACCGGCGACACCCCGGTTGTATCCCAGCATCTGGAACACCCTCCCGACGCTCGGCACTGTCGATGTCCGATTAGTCGCGATCGCCGCCGCGCGACCGATCGCGGGCAGACGGGAGATTTCTCACATTCAGGGACGCGCCGACATCAGGAAGAACGCTTCTACCAACGAGTAACTAAAGTAAGTCTAACCTAACCGTTGTCGCCCAACGATACTGACATCGACCGACTCGCCGCTCACCGTCCGTGGCTCGCGAACCAGTCGAGCAGATCGGGGTCGTCCACGGCGCTGCGGTCCACCGTGCGCCCAGCATCCGCACCCTGAAAAATGCGCTTGAGGGGCACCTCGAGTTTCTTGCCGGTCCGGGTGTGCGGGATGCCGGGCGCCTCGATGATGTCGTCGGGCACATGCCGCGGAGAGGCCTGCTCACGAATCGCTGCGCGGATACGCTGCCTCAGCGCGTCGTCGAGTTCCGCCCCCTCCGACAGGACCACGAACAGCGGCATCCAGTATCCGCCGTCCGCCAGATCGACACCGACGACAAGCGCCTCGGCGACCTCGGGGAGCTTCTCCACCACCTGGTAGATGTCGGCGCTACCCATCCGAATCCCGTTGCGATTCAAGGTGGAATCGGACCTTCCGTGCATCAAGACGGTCCCGCGATCGGTGATCGTGATCCAGTCGCCGTGCCGCCACACTCCCGGAAACACATCGAAATATGCTTCGCGGTACCGCTTTCCGTCCGGATCGTTCCAGAACGACACCGGCATGGACGGCATCGGCGCCGTCACGACCAGTTCACCGACCTCACCTCGCACCGGTTGCCCAGACTCGTCGAACGCGTCGACGGCGACACCCAGGCACGGGGCGGACAGCTCCCCCGGCCAGACCGGGACGTTCCGCGCTCCCCCGACGAACGCCGACACCACGTCGGTCCCACCGGTGATCGACACGACGGGAACGCGGCGACCGACGTTCTCGGACAACCACAGTGACGACGCCGCCGGCAGCGTGGACCCGGTCACCCCCACCGCCCGGAGTGCGCTCAGATCGTGCTCGCGCACGGGGACCACACCCGCCTTGTCGCACGCGAGAACATAGCCGGGACTGGTGCCGACCACGGTCACACCCAGCCGTGACACCAAGGACCACAACGCATCCGGCGTCGGATAGGACGGACTTCCGTCGTAGCAGACGATGGTGGCCCCCACCAGCAGGCCCGCCGTCTGGAAGTTCCACATCATCCAACTGGGACTGGTGTACCAGAAGAGGGTGTCGTCGCGGCCGATGTCGAGTTGGAGCGCGAGCGACTTCACGTGCTCGAGGAGAACGCCGCCGTGACCGTGCACGATGCCCTTCGGCAGGCCCGTGGTCCCCGAGGAGAACACCACCCACAGCGGGTGGTCGAACGGGACGGCGACGGACTCGAGTGCGGCGTCCCGGCCGGTGGCCTCCGCCCAGGTGAGGGTGCCGTCGACGGCGGCGTCCGGATCGAGACGCGGCACGACCACTGTGAGGGCCAGCGACGGCAATCCGCCGCGCAGGTCGGCCGACGCGGCGAGTCGATCGTGTTCCTTGCCCCCGAACCGGTAGCCGTCCGCGGTGATCAGCGCTTTCGGTTCCAGTTGACCCAGTCGATCGAGCGCGGCCGGCGCGGAGTAGTCCTGTCCGCACGCGGCCCACACGGCACCGAGCGACGCCGTGGCGAGGAACGCGACGACGGCCTCGGGAATGTTCGGGAGGTAACCGACGACCCGGTCACCGACCCCGACTCCGTGCTCGCGGAGAGTCGCGGCGAGGCCCGCCACCGCGGACCGCAACTCGTCCCACCCGACGGAGATGTCGGTGGCGCCCTCACCCGCGTACAGGATCGCCGGTGTGCCGGGGCGGGCGTTCCGGAAGACGTGGTCGACGTAGTTGAGGGTCGCCCCGGGGAACCAGACGGCCCCCGGCATCGCGTCGTCCGCGAGGGCCGGTCCGGGGTCGGTGGCGGACCGGATATCGAAGTAGTCCCACACGTCCTGCCAGAACGCCGCCGGGTCGGCGACCGACCAGCGCCACAGCGCCCGGTAGTCGTCGACTCGGACGCTGTGACGCCGTGCGACGAAACGGGCGAAATCGGTGACGACCGCGTCGCACACGTCGGATTCGGTGGGCACCCATTGCGGATCGGCAGTCATGGGCACCATCTTCCCCGAGAGCGCGACCGTTCCGCGCTCTTTCGCCGCCTACTGCGGGGACTCGGACGTGCTCTTCCCCTTCGAACCGACCTGGGAGCGGCGCAGGATCGCCTCGGCGTGACGCAGGACCGGCGCGTCCACCATCTTTCCCTCGAACGCGAAGACTCCCCGTTCGTCGGCGACGGCGGCGAGAACCCGCGTCGCCCAGTCGACGTCCTTGTCGGACGGCGCGTACGCCTCCCGGATCACCGCGATCTGGCTGGGATGGATGCCGACCTTGATGTCGAATCCGACGGCGACGGCGTCGACCGCCTCCGCGCGCAACCCGTCGAGGTCTTTGATGTCGAGATATACGGAATCCAGGGCGAGCCGGTGATACGCCTTGGCCGCCAGCAGTGTCGACGACCGCACGTGATTGGCGACGTCACGATAGCTGCCGCCCTCGCGGCGACTGGAGTTGCCGCCCATCGCCGCCACGAGATCTTCGGCGCCCCACATCACGCCGATCGTGCTCGCCGCCAGCGCGATCTCGCTCACCGCGAGCGCACCGAGAGGCGACTCGACGAGGGCGATCACCTCACGCGGCGCCAACGACAGCACCTGGTCGGCGGACTCGCACTTCGCCAGCATCAGCCTCGTGTAGCGGGTGCCGTCGAGTGCCAGAAGGTCTCGCTCGTGATCCTCGGTTCCGACCGGATTGACTCGCACCACCGTGCGATCCGGATCCAACGGGGTGTCGATCAGGGCGACCCGCGCCGCTTCCTTGTCCGCGGGCGCCACCCCGTCCTCGAGGTCGAGGATCACGACGTCGGCTGCCGCAGCCGCTTTCGCATACCGTTCGGGCCGGTCGGCCGGGCAGAACAACCAGGCGGGCCCGGGCAGTTCCCAGCTCATGACGGCTTCTTCTGGACGAGGGTCTTGCGGACCGCGATCGCCACCACGTCGCCGTTCTGGTTGCGGCCGGTGTGCTCGAGCGTGACGATGCCCTCGCCGGGCCTGCTCTTCGACTCGCGCTTGTCCACGATCTTCGTCTCCGCGTAGAGCGTGTCGCCGTGGAACAGCGGTTTCGGGAAACTGATCTCCGAGAACCCCAGATTCGCGACGATCGTCCCCTGCGTCAGTTGTGCCACCGACAATCCGACCACGGTCGAGAGGGTGAACATCGAGTTGACGAGGCGCTCACCGAACTGGGTGTTCTCGCTGTACGCGGCGTCCAGGTGCAGTGCCTGGGTGTTCATCGTCTGCGTCGTGAAGAGGACGTTGTCGGCCTCCGTGACGGTCCGGCCGGGACGGTGCTCGTACACCGCTCCCAGCTCGAACTCCTCGAACCACAGGCCCCGCTGAACGATTCGCTTCGGTTCGGTCGTCGCGGTCACAGGCCGGCCTCCCGCGCGATCAGCATCAGCTGCACCTCGGTGGTGCCCTCGCCGATCTCCAGGATCTTGCTGTCACGGTAGTGCCGGGCCACGGTGTACTCGTTCATGAATCCGTAGCCGCCGTGGATCTGGGTGGCGTCCCGGGCGTTGTCCATCGCGGCCTCGGAGGCGACGAGCTTGGCGATGGCGGCCTGCTTCTTGAACGGCTTGCCGGACAACATCCGGGCAGCGGCGTCGTAGTACGCGGTGCGCGCGGTGTGGGCGCGCGCCTCCATGCGGGCGATCTTGAAGGCGATGGCCTGGTTGTGGCCGATGGGCCGTCCGAACGCCTCGCGTTCCTTGGCGTACTTGACCGACTCGTCGACGCATCCCTGGGCGGCGCCGACGCTCAGCGCGGCGATGGCGATGCGGCCCTCGTCGAGGATCCGCAGGAAGTTCGCGTACCCGCGGCCACGCTCGCCGAGCAGATTCTCCTCGGGAACGCGCACGTCCGAGAACGTGAGCGGGTGGGTGTCGGAGGCGTTCCAGCCGACCTTGTTGTACGCCGGCTCGGCGGTGAAGCCCGGCGTCGACGTCGGCACGAGGATGGTGGAGATCTCCTTCTTGCCTTCCTTCGTTCCGGTCACCGCGGTGACGGTGACGAGCTTGGTGATGTCGGTGCCGGAGTTGGTGATGAACTGCTTGTTGCCGTTGATGATCCACTCACCGCTGTCGAACTTCGCGGTGGTCTTCGTCCCGCCGGCGTCGCTTCCGGCACCCGGCTCGGTGAGCCCGAACGCGGCCAGGCTCTTGCCGCTCGTCAGCTGCGGCAGCCACTCCTGCTTCTGCTCCTCGTTGCCGAACCGGTAAATCGGCATCGCGCCCAGCGACACGCCGGCTTCCAGGGTGATCGCGACACTCTGGTCGACCTTGCCCAGTTCTTCGAGTGCCAGGCAGAGTGCGAAGTAGTCGCCGCCCATTCCGCCGTACTCCTCGGGGAACGGCAGGCCGAACAGGCCCATGTCGGCCATTCCCGCCACCACCTCGTAGGGGAACGTGTGGTTGGCGTCGTGTTCCGCCGCGACCGGTGCCACCACGTTCTTGGCGAAATCGGCGACGGTCTTCGCCAACTGCTGGTACTCGTCGGGAAGCTGGCCGGTGGCAAGGAATTCGGTCATGACGCGTCTTCTTTCGTGTCGGTGGTGTCGGTGTGCGGGGTGACTCGCGCGAGCAGCTGGTCGACCATCACCTGGTCACCGGGTGCGACGAGGATGTCGACGACGCCGTCGACGGGGGCGGTGAGCGAGTGCTCCATCTTCATCGCCTCGACCACGACGAGTGTCTGGCCTGCGGTGACGTGGGCGCCCGCTTCGGCACCGACGGCGATGACGGATCCGGGCATGGGGCTGGTGATCTCGGCCTCGCCGGCGTGGACGTCGCCGGTGCGGACACTGAGTTCGCGAACCTCACGCAGCATCGTCGTGCCGTCGGAACCGGCGAGCCAGATGTGCCCGTCGGTCTGGGCGACCCGGTAGGTTTCGCGCCTGCCGTCGATCACCACGGAGAGCGTGGCCCCGTCGAGCGCCGCCGTCAGGGAGAGGGTGTCGCCGTCCTCGACCTGCGCGGTGGCCTCGGACGGACTGCCCGTGATGCGCACGTGGTCGGTGCGGGTGGCAGACGACAACCGGATGCTGGTGGGCGCGGGAACGCCGACCCGCCAGCCGCTGGGAACGTCCCACGGATCGGCCTGTGCCCGCTCGGGCCAGCGCTGCAACCAGCGGAAAGCCGCAGCGGCGATCAGGGCGGCGTCGGTGGCCTCCGCGGCGACGAAGTCCTCGAGCCGTCGGTCGAGCAGACCGGTGTCGAGGTTGCCGGCCACCACGTCGGGATCGGCGAGCAGGAAGCGCGCGAACTCGATGTTGGTGACCACTCCCAGCACACCGGTGCCGGCCAGCGCCCGGTCCAGCTTGCGCAGCGCACCGGCGCGGTCGTCGGCGTGGGCGATGACCTTCGCCAGCATCGGGTCGTAATCGCTGCCGACCACCGTGCCGGGCTGCAGCCCGGAGTCGACCCGGACACCGGGACCGGCGGGTTCGACGACGTCGGCCACGAGTCCGCCGGTGGGGAGGAATCCGCGACTCGGATCCTCGGCGTAGACGCGGGCTTCGATGGCATGACCGGTGAGGGTGATGTCGTCCTGGGTGAAGCCGAGCGGCTCACCGGCGGCCACTCGCACCTGCCACTCGACGAGGTCCAGGCCCGTGACGAGTTCGGTGACCGGGTGCTCGACCTGCAGCCGGGTGTTCATCTCCATGAAGAAGAACTCGTCGGGCTTGTCGGCGGAGACGATGAACTCGACCGTTCCCGCTCCGGAGTAGTCGACGCTGCGCGCCGTATTGCAGGCGGCCTCGCCGATCCGGGCGCGCGTCGCCTCGTCCAGCAGCGGCGACGGCGCCTCCTCGATGACCTTCTGGTGGCGACGCTGCAGACTGCATTCGCGCTCACCGAGATGGACGACGTTCCCGTGCCCGTCCGCGAGGATCTGCACCTCGATGTGCCGGGGCCGCAGCACGAATCGTTCGAGGAAGAGGGTGTCGTCGCCGAACGCCGACGCCGCCTCCCGCCGCGCGCTGCGTAGTGCCTCGGCGAGTGCGCCCGGCTCCTCCACCAGTCGCATGCCCTTGCCGCCGCCACCTGCCGACGGCTTGACGAGGACGGGGTATCCGATGTCGCCTGCGGCCGCGATCAGTTCGTCGTCGGACAGGCCGGGACGGGCGATGCCGGGGACGACGGGCACGTCGAACTTCGCCACCGCGTTCTTGGCGGTGATCTTGTCGCCCATCACCTCGATGGCGTGCGCGGACGGGCCGAGGAACGCGATTCCCGCGTCCGCGCAGGCCCCGGCGAACTTGGAGTTCTCCGACAGGAACCCGTAACCGGGATGGATGGCCTGCGCGCCGGTGGCGCGGGCCGCCGCGATCACCTTCTCGATGACGAGGTAACTCTCCCGGGCCGCGGCCGGACCGAGCAGCACCGCCGTGTCGGCCTCACGGACGTGCCGCGCGTCCCGGTCCGCCTCGCTGAACACGGCGACGGAACGGATTCCCATGGCCCGCAACGTGCGGATCACGCGCACCGCGATCTCGCCGCGGTTGGCTACCAGGACGGTATCTATCCGAGTCATTTCAGTCATTCCACTCACATCCGGAAAACGCCGTAGGAGACCGGTTCGATCGGTGCGTTCGCACACACCGAGAGCGCCAGTCCGAGAACAGTTCTGGTGTCGGCGGGGTCGATGATGCCGTCGTCCCACAGCCTGGCCGTCGAGTAGTACGGATTGCCCTGCGCCTCGTACTGATCACGGATCGGCGCCTTGAACGCCTCTTCGTCCTCGGCCGACCACGGGTTGCCCGCGCTGTCGAGTTGCTCGCTGCGCACCGTCGAGAGCACCGACGCCGCCTGCTCGCCGCCCATCACGGAGATCCGGGCGTTCGGCCACATCCACAGGAACCGCGGCGAGTAGGCCCGCCCGCACATCGAGTAGTTGCCCGCCCCGTAGGAGCCGCCGATCACGACGGTCAGCTTGGGAACCCGGGCGCACGCCACCGCGGTCACCATCTTGGCGCCGTGCTTGGCGATGCCGCCCGCTTCGTAGTCGCGACCGACCATGAAGCCTGCGATGTTCTGCAGGAACAGAAGTGGAATCTTGCGCTTGTCGCACAGCTCGATGAAATGAGCGCCCTTCATCGCGGACTCGGCGAACAGCACGCCGTTGTTGGCGACGATGCCGACCGGGTGGCCCTCGATGTGCGCGAAACCGGTGACCAGGGTCTTGCCGTACTCCGCCTTGAACTCCTGGAATTCGCTGCCGTCCACGATGCGGTCGATGACCTCGTGGACGTCGTACGGGGTGCGCGGGTCGGTGGGGACCACGTCGTAGAGGTCGGTCTGCGATGCCGACGCGGGGACGGCGCTGATCACGTCCCACGGCCGCTCGGCGCGCGGGCCGAGGGTCGCGACGATGTTCCGCACGATCCGCAGCGCGTCCTGGTCGTCTTCCGCGAGGTGGTCGGTGACGCCGGAGACCTTCGAGTGCAGGTCGCCGCCGCCGAGCTCCTCCGCTGTCACGACCTCACCGGTGGCGGCCTTCACCAGCGGCGGACCGCCGAGGAAGATGGTGCCCTGGTTGCGGACGATGACGGCCTCGTCGCTCATCGCGGGCACGTAGGCGCCGCCCGCGGTGCACGAGCCGAGGACCGCCGCGATCTGCGGGATGCCCTGCGCGCTCATCGTGGCCTGGTTGTAGAAGATGCGGCCGAAATGCTCGCGGTCCGGAAACACCTCGTCCTGCCTGGGCAGGAACGCGCCGCCGGAGTCGACGAGGTAGATGCACGGCAGCTGGTTCTGCAGCGCGATCTCCTGCGCCCGCAGGTGCTTCTTCACCGTCATCGGGTAGTAGGTGCCGCCCTTGACGGTCGCGTCGTTGGCGACGATCACGCATTCCCGCCCGGACACCCGGCCGATGCCGGCGATGACGCCCGCTCCGGGGCATTCGTCGTCGTACAGGCCGTTCGCGGCGAGCGGGGAGATCTCGAGGAACGGGCTTCCGGGGTCGAGCAGGGTGTCCACTCGCTCGCGGGGCAGGAGCTTGCCTCGGCTGACGTGCCGCTCGCGCGACTTCTCGCTGCCGCCGAGCGCGGCCACGGCCAGCCTCGACTTCAGCTCGTCCACCAATTTCGTGTGCCCTGCCCGGTAGCCCTCCCGTGCAGTGGTTCCGCTCAGTGCCATCCTGCCGCCTTCTCGTCTTGACGCCCGTGCCGAGTGAGTTAATACTCGATAACTGAATCTAAGATAACTGTGATTAACTGAGTTGTCCAGACCACATCCGAGAAAGAGCTAAGGCGATGACCACAGACGTCGACGGCACCGAAGCGCCGATCACGCGCCGGGAACAGATGAAGGCGGATCGTCGCCGCCAACTGCTCGACGCCGCCGCCCGCCTCATCGCCGAACGGGGCTTCCTCGGTGTCCGCCTCGAGGACCTCGGTTCCGCGGCGGGAATCAGCGGCCCCGCCGTGTACCGGCACTTCCCCAACAAGGACGCCGTCCTCGTCGAACTGCTCGTCGGGATCAGCACGCGCCTGCTCGAGGGCGGGTCGCTCGTCGTGGCGGAGGCCGCCTCCCCGGAAGCGGCCCTGGAGGGTCTGATCGACTTCCATCTGGACTTCGCGCTCGGCGAACCCGACCTCATTCGCATCCAGGACCGGGACCTGGAGAGCCTGCCCGCCGAGGCCCGCCGGGAGGTCCGGCAGACGCAGCGGCGCTACGTGGAGATCTGGGTGAAGGTGCTGCTGCAGGTGGACACGTCACTGGACGAGACGGATGCCCGCACCAAGGCACACGCCACGTTCGGGCTCATCAACTCGACCCCGCACAGCGCCGATCCCACGACCCCCTCGCGCACCCGGAAAGTACTGCGCGACATGACGCTTCTCTGCCTGCGCCCGTGAGTACTCGTTAACGTCCGGCGGTTGACAAGTACGCACGGGCGGCGAAGCCGCAGAAAGGCCCCGCCCTGACCGGACGGGGCCCTTCTCGTGACGGTGCGATGTGGCGCGCCTACACCCTGTTCTTGCTCGTCATCGAGGTGTATCCGAGGGTCAGCACGGCCGCTACGGCGATGCTGATGATCCACCGGATCCAGTCGATTCCGCCGGTGTCCCCCTTGTCGAGGAGCCCCTCCCACACCCAGTACCCGATCAGCGCACCGATGATGCCGAGCACGACGGTGATGACCCACCCCATCGCCTGCTTCCCCGGAATCACGAGACGCGCCAGAACGCCGATGACCGCACCGAAGATGATGGTGCCGATGATGTCCATGACCATGGCCCTTGTCCTCTCAACACGCAATTCATGGTGCGAGCGGAAGGTCACCGCTCATTTCGAACATAGCCACCTGGACACCCGTTCGACAGGGCTTCGGCAAATCGTTGCCAAAAGGTTCACGCGGCGTACCGCTGTGAACCCCCTCGGTTCAGCGAATGCCCTGCCGTCGCAGGGCAACGGACACCGCCGCGGCGCGGGTGTCGACACCGAGTTTCGCGTAGATGTGGGCGAGATGGGTCTTGACCGTCGCCTCGCTGATGAAGAGGGCTTTTCCGAGTTCCTTGTTGGTCATGCCCTTGGCCAGCAGGGTCAGCAGTTCGGCCTCCCGCGGCGTGAGAGCTTCCTCGGGGCGCTGCATCTGCTGCAGGAGTCGCGATGCGACGGGCGGCGACAGCACACTCTGACCTGCGGCCGCGCCGCGCACGGCGGCGAAGATCTCCTGGGGTGTCGAATCCTTCAGGAGGTATCCGATGGCACCGGCGTCGATGGCGCGCACCACGTCGGCATCCGTGTCGTAGGTCGTGAACACCAGCACCGGCAGGGCCCGATCGACCTGCCGGATGCGGCGAATGGCCTCGACCCCGTCGATACCGGCGCCCAGGGCGAGGTCCATCGTCACGAGTTGCGGCCGGCAGGTGCTCACGGCGTCGACCGCCTCCTCCCCCGTGCCCGCCTCGGCGATCACCTCGATGTCCGGCTGCGAGTCGAGAAGCGCTCGCAGCCCGGCACGAACGACCACGTGATCGTCGACCAACAGCACGGTCACTGGCGTCATGCCGCGGTTCCTCTCGCACACGGTATCTGGGCGGCCACCACGGTGCCCTCGCCCGGCGCGCTCTCGACGGTGAACGTGCCGCCCAGTTGCTCGACGCGGCTGCGCATCGCGCGCAAACCGTATCCGCCGCGCGCCGAGGGAGATCCGGTGGGCGCGGGGTCGAAACCGGTGCCGTCGTCGAAGATGTCCAGGGCGACGGCCTCCGGAAGGTATGTCAACGTGACGCCCACGGTCTCGGCGTGGGCGTGCCGGGCGATGTTGGACACCGCGCTCTGGGTGATCCGCAGCAGCGCGTGCGTCACCTCCGCCGGAATCGCGATCGGAGTGCCCACGATCCGGAGCTCCGCCCGCGGGTGGTGCGTGCGCGCGGCGGCGAGCAGTGCCGCGTCGAGTGGCTGGGATTCCAGTTTGGGCGCCGCGAGATGGTGCACGAGACTGCGGGTTTCCGCCAGGTTCTCGCGCAACGTTCCGGTCGCCACGCGGACGTCCTCACGTGCCCGTTCCTCCGTCCGCGGATCTGCCTGCGCCCAGATCTGCTCGGCCGCCTCGAGGCGGAGCAGGCTGCTGGTCAGCCCCTGCGTCACGGTGTCGTGGATCTCGCGGGCCAGTCGTTCACGTTCGGCGAGCACCCCCGCCTCCCGCTCGGTCTCCGCGAGCCGGGACCGGGTCTCCGCCACCTGGCGGAGCAGTCGCACCCGTTCCCGGCCGTCCCGCTCGATCTGGCTGTACGCCATGACGATCAGCGCCCCGGTGCACAGCGGTCCCACCAGCACGGCCCACTCGGTGCGGCCGGAGAAGGTGAAGAACGCCACCGAGGTGAGGACGGCGAGAACCCCGACGACCGGGTACGCGATCCGGCTCGGGTACGCCCGCGTGCACAGGAAGAACATGGGAAATGCACACCAGGCGAAACTCGGCGCGAGCCAGACGAGCACCGCCCACGTCGTCAGGACCGGCCATACCCACGGTTCCCACACGCCTTCCCGCCGCGCGACCACGGCGGTGACCGTGTACAACGCGGCAAGCACGGCGATCAACGCGACCACCACGACGAACCGTCCGCTCACGCCGTGGTACGTAAGGTACCGCGCCGTCGACGTCGCGAGTAGGACGTAGAACGACACATGGATAGCGGTAGCGAGCGGGCCGCGCAGACCCGCGCCGTCCGGCCTGTCCACTCCGTCCACCGGTGTCGTCACGTCGACTGATCCTACGGATGTGCCGTGGGTCGCGGATCCACCGTTCGGATGATCTGCCGGGGCCGGACGGATGAGTTCGGGAGCGCCGTCGGCCCGATGCGGTCACCGGCACCGCCGGGCCAGGCTGGTCACGTCAGCTCGTCACTTCCCGAAAGGCCCTCCGATGCGCACCGTCCACCGCCTGCCCCGCATTCTGGCGATCACCGTCCCGCTCGCCGCGATCGTCGCCACCTCGGCGTGCGGCACGTCCGCGTCCGACGAGACCAGTCCGACGTCCACTCCGGTCGCGACCGCCGCCGCGCCGGCCCCGATCGACGGTGCGGACGGCGTGGTGAGCCAGAACCGTCTCGGTATCGGCACTGCGCAGGCCGCAGCGCAGGCGGCGCTCGCGAAGTGCCAGGCCGACGGGCTCGGGTTCGTCACCGTCTCGGTGGTCGATCGCGCCGGCAACGTGCAGGCGATGTTGCGCGGGGACAATGCCGCTCAGCACACCGTGGAGGCGGCGCGTCAGAAGGCGTACACCGCTGCCGCGTTCGGCGCGAACACCAGTGATCTGAGCGAACGGGCCAAGGGCGACGGCGCGACGGTCGCCGACCTTCCCGGCACGTTGTTCCTCGCCGGCGGGGTGAGCGTGAAGTCGGCCGGCGGGTCGATCGCGGGAATCGGCGTCGGCGGCGCTCCCGACGGAATGCGGGATCAGGCGTGTGCGGCCGCCGGGCTCGACGCGATCGCCGGGACGCTGGGGTGAAGAGCTGCCCCCGTGTCGACGCCCGAACTGGAACACGCTGTTCGACGCCGTCGCGACGTTGCTGCGGACCAGGTGACGAGGCGGGTCAGGTGCGCCCGATCAGGTCGAGGGACTGCTCGCGCATCTCGACCTTGCGCACCTTGCCCGTCACCGTCATCGGGAACTCGTCGACGACGTGCACGTATTTCGGGATCTTGTAGTGGGCGAGCTTGCCGGTGCAGAATTCGCGCACCTTCGCCGCGTCCAGGGGTTCGGTACCGTCCTTCATCCGCACCCACACCATCAGTTCCTCGCCGTACTTCGCGTCCGGCACCCCGATGACCTGGGCGTCGAGGATGTCCGGATGCGTGTACAGGAACTCCTCGATCTCGCGGGGATAGACGTTCTCGCCGCCGCGGATGACCATGTCCTTGATCCGCCCGGTGATCGCGACGTAGCCGTCGGAATCCATCACACCGATGTCGCCGGTGTGCATCCATCGTCCGGCGTCGATCGCTTCGGCGGTCTTCTCCGGGTTGTTCCAGTACCCGAGCATGACCGAGTAACCCCGGGTGCAGAGCTCGCCCGGCGTGCCCCGCGGAACGGTCAACCCCGTTGCCGGATCAACGATCTTGACCTCGAGATGCGGGCCGACCCGGCCGACCGTCGACACGCGCTGATCGATCGTGTCGTCCGACCGGGTCTGCAACGACACCGGCGACGTCTCGGTCATGCCGTAACAGATGGAGACCTCGGCCATCCCCATCTGTTCGATGACCTGCTTCATCACCTCCACCGGGCAGGGTGATCCGGCCATGATTCCGGTCCGCAGGCTCGACAGGTCGAACGATGCGAAGTCCGGTTCGGCGAGTTCGGCGATGAACATCGTCGGCACCCCGTACAGCGACGTGCACTTCTCCGCTTCGACGGCCTGCAGCGTGGCTTTCGGGTCGAAGGACGGCCCGGGGATGACCATGGTCGCGCCGTGACTCGTGCAGGCCAGGTTGCCCATCACCATGCCGAAGCAGTGGTAGAACGGCACCGGGATGCAGACGCGGTCGTTCTCCGTGTAGTGGCACAGCTCGCCGACGAAGTACCCGTTGTTCAGGATGTTGTGGTGGCTGAGCGTCGCGCCCTTGGGGAATCCGGTTGTCCCCGAGGTGTATTGGATATTGATCGGGTCGTCCGAGGATAGGGCCGCCTGCGCGGCAGGCAGCAGGGACGGGTCGGCGGCGTGCGCAGCCATGCCGTCCGACGCCAGCCGGCTCCACTCGGCACTGCCGAGGAGCACCACCATCTCGAGGTCGGGGCACTGGGGCCGGACCTCCTCGATCATGGCCGCGTAGTCGGAGGACTTGAACTCGGGCGCCGACACCAGCAGACGGATACCGGCCTGATCGAGCACATACTTCAACTCGTGCGCCCGGTAGGCGGGGTTGATGTTGACGAGCACGGCACCGATCTTGGCCGTCGCGAACTGGATCAGCGTCCACTCCGGGCAGTTCGGCGCCCAGATCCCCACCCGGTCGCCCTTCCCGATACCCCGCTTCAGCAACCCCGCCGCCACGGCGTCGACGTCCCGCCTCAGCTCCGCGTACGTCCACCGCCGCCCCGAGGGCCGGTCGACCAGGGCGTCACGATCACCGTGGGCCGCCACGGTCCGGTCGAAGTTGTCTCCGATGGTGTCGCCGAGCATCGGGGCGTCCCACACGCCGTTGGTGTAGCTGGGAAGCGGGGTTGTCATCACTCTTCCTCTCCAGGAGCCCGTTCGGGCGCCTACGGGACGGGCAGACCCGAAGGCCCTTCCGCGGTCGAACTTACTCTTGGTTGATGTGATCCAGGGCATACTGCACGGCGAGGGGCGACGGTATCTGTGCGAAGTCCGGACACCCCTCGCCGGCCCTGTCAGAGCGCGTCGTCTTTCGTTTCCACCAGGGCCTTCGTGCACAGCAGGCTCACCACGCCGAGGACGGCGAGCATCACGCCGATCGCGGCGCTGCCGTACGCGGACGCCAGCGGTGCGGCGATCAGCGGCGGCACGGCGCCGCCGAGCACGCCGGCGAGGTTGTAGCCGAGTCCGGCGCCGGTGTAGCGGTAGCGCGTCTGGAACATTTCCGGAAGCAGGGCGCCGCAGGGGCCGTACGCGATTCCGAAGATGGCGAGCGTGACCATCACGCCGATCGTGAACGCGAGGGGTGAACCGGTGTCGAGCAGCGGGAACAGTGCGAGCGCCCACACGACGGCCAGTCCGCAGGAGATCATGATGACCCGTCGACGCCCGATCCGGTCCGAGTACAGAGCGGAGACGACGATCGTGAATCCGAAGACCACGGCCGAGGCGATCCCGACCGTCAGTACGAACGGGCGGCTGAACCCGAGGGTCTTGGTGCCGTAGCTGGTGAGAAACGCTGTGCCCATGTAGAAGAACGCGAACAGTGTGGCGAGCGCGCCGGCCGAGAGGAGGATCTCCTTGGTCTGGTACCGCCAGGCGTCCATCAGCGGGAGGCTCCGCGGGGTCGCGTCGGCACGGTCGGCCAGCTGGGCCGCGCGGAACACCGGTGTCTCCTCGATCGCCAGCCGCATGTAGAGGCCGATGCCGACCAGGACGGCGCTGAACAGGAAGGGAATCCGCCACCCGTACTCGAGGAAGACCTCGTTGGTGTCGCCGAGCAGGGTGCCGGTGACGAGGAACGTGGCGCTGGAGAGGATGAAGGCCACCGCGGGGCCGAGTTGCGGGAACATCGCGTAGAGGCCGCGCTTGCCCGGGGGTGCGTACTCCGCCGTCAGCAGTGTGGCGCCCGCCCACTCGCCGCCGACGGCGAATCCCTGACCGAAACGCAGCAGCACCAGCAGGATCGGTGCCGCGACCCCGATCGTCGCGGCACCGGGCAGCAGGCCGATCAGGAACGTCGAGACACCCATCAGGATGAGCGTGGAGATCAGCGTCTTCTTACGTCCGATCCGGTCACCGTAGTGGCCGAACAGCATCGCACCCACGGGCCTGGCGACGAACGCGACGGCGAAGGTCGCGAAGGAGGCGACGGTGCCAGCGGTGGAGCCGAGGGCGGGAAAGAACACCGTGGGGAACACCAGGGCTGCGGCGGTGCCGTAGATGAAGAAGTCGTAGAACTCGATGGTCGTGCCGATGCCGCTGGCGATGGCCACCTTGCGGACGCTGGTACCGCCCTGGCGCACCGGTGTGGGGGCGTGGGGGGCGCCCGCACCCGAGTTGGAGACTGTGGTCACTCGATTCCTCCGTGGTCCGTGGGGAACACCCTGGTGGGCGTATCCCGGATGAGAGGAAAAGTAGTGATCCGGCTCACTGCGTCACCACCCCCGAATAGGGGGGGGTGGTGACGCGTGTCACGTCACTCGGCGGTGCCGGACGCGCCGAGCAGTTCCTTGCGGAGTTCGGTCCACACGGTGGCGTACGAGTCGATCACGGGTTCCGAGATCCACTTCGTCTCCCCCGCAGCGACTTTCGCGAGGGCGTCGGCGAACAGGTCCTGGTAGCGGGACAACCGGGGCACGAACGCCGACAGGTCGTCGAACACGACCGACGCCCGGCGGTCCAGGTCGGCCAGCTGATCGGCGTCGGCCGAATCGATCAGTCCGACGAACTCCTCATGGAACGGCACGAAGCTCTCGTACACCTCCGCGATGGAGTCCTCGTCGATGGACACCCGCTCGGCGTCGAGCTGATCCTCGAGCTCCGACAGCCCGGCCTCGGTGAGCCCGATCCGGCCGTCCGAGACTTCCTGCGCCTTGCCCTGGGTCAGCAGCGCGTCGTAGGCGGCCTGCGCGGACGCGGCGCTCACGCCGAGATGCTCGGCCAGAACAGCCGCGCTGACCTGCTCTTTCAACCGGACCGCCTGCAGCAGGGCCAACTCGTCCACATTGCCAGCGAAGGCCATAGATCTCTCCTCGTCACACCCCGTCCAGGGCGGTTCTCCGCAGGTCCGGCCGGACCTGCCGCCCTTTAGATAACACGACTACAGTTCGAGGATCTCCGAGGGGGCTGCGAGCGCATCGGCACGGGACGTGTCCTTCAACTCCACTCCGGACCGGCCCAGTTTCCTGGCGCCGGACACGAGACCCGCCACGACGCGGGCCGCGAGTTCGTAGCCGAGCCCTTCGGGTGGGTGGATGTTGGACACGCAGTTCCGGTCCGCGTCGGTGCGTCCGGGACGCGCGAGGTGCGTGAGGTAGACACCGACACTGTCGGCCACCGACAATCCGGGCCGCTCCCCGATCAGCAGGACGAGCGTCTGCACGCCCAGCGCCTGCGCGATGTGGTCTCCGAGCGCCACCCGGGCCTGGGTCGCGATCACCGGCGGCGCCAGCGAGTACGTCCCGCCGAACTCGTCGACCAGAGCGGACAGCAGGGACACCCCGTGATCGGTGAGCGCCCGGGGCGACAACCCGTCGGCGAGGACGAATCCCACCTCGGCCGTTCCCACGGGAACCGCGGACAGGTCGGCCGGCGTGCGGCCCAGGTCGGGCCGCCGCAGGTACTCGCTGCGGTCCGACGCCTGACTCGTGACGACCACCGGCCTGCCCAGGCCCACGGCCTCGACCTGCTCGGCCAGCGCCTCCGCGTCGAGCGGCTGGTGGACGGCGTCACGTGCGGCGGCGTGCGCCGACCGGAACTCGAGGACGCGCTGCGTGGGCAGGGCGTCACCGGTGCGGCCGAGACCGATACGCGCCTGCGTCGTGGCCCGCAGTTCCGCCCAGAAGTCTTGCACCACAGGATCGCTCATCGTGCCACCGTCAGCGCCCGCAGCGGCGACGCCGCAGCGTCGACCGGCAGGACCCGTCCCGCGTCGTCGACCATGCCGAGACGGCGCATCCAATCCTCGAATTCCGGTGCCGGTCTGAGTCCGAGCACCTGACGTGCGTACAGCGCGTCGTGGAACGACAGACTCTGGTACCCGAGCATGACGTCGTCCGCGCCGGGTACCGCGATGACGAAGGCCGCGCCTGCCACCCCGAGCAGGGTGAGCAGCGTGTCCATGTCGTCCTGGTCGGCCTCGGCGTGATTGGTGTAGCAGACGTCGACACCCATCGGCAGGCCCAGGAGCTTTCCGCAGAAGTGATCCTCGAGCCCGGCCCTGATGATCTGCTTGCCGTCGTACAGGTACTCCGGACCGATGAACCCGACCACCGTGTTGATCAGCAGTGGTTCGAGATCACGGGCCACCGCGTACGCCCTGGTCTCGAGGGTCTGCTGGTCGACGGGCCTGCCACCCGTGCCGAGGTGGGCGCCCGCACTGAGCGCCGAGCCCTGACCGGTTTCGAGATACATGACGTTGTCGCCGACGGTGCCGCGTTTCAGGGACCGGCCGGCCGCGTTGGCCTCACGGAGCAGCGAAATGTCCACACCGAAACTGGAATTGGCGCCCTGTGTTCCGGCGATGGACTGGAACACGAGGTCGACGGGAACGCCTTCCTCGATCAGGCCCATCGTGGTGGTCACGTGCGACAGCACGCACGACTGCGCCGGAATGTCGAAGCGCTGACGGATGTCGTCGAGCAGGTGGAGCAGTTCCGCGGTGGCGTGCGGCGAATCGGTGGCCGGGTTGATTCCGATCACGGCGTCACCGCAGCCGAGCAGCAGGCCGTCGAGCGTGGCGGCCGCGATTCCGCGCGGGTCGTCGGTGGGATGGTTGGGCTGCAGCCGGGTTGCCAGGTGTCCCGGTACGCCGAGCGTCGTCCGGAACCCCGCGGTGACGGTGACGGCCCGCGCGACCGCGATGAGGTCCTGGTTGCGCATGATCTTGCTGACCGCCGCGACCATCTCCGGTGTCAGCCCCGGGGCGACGCGACGGAACGTCTCGGCCGCACCGTCTCGCGCCGCGACGTCCAGCAGCCAGTCGCGCAGGCCGCCGACGGTGAGATGGGAGATCTCGCCGAACGCGACCCGGTCGTGCGAGTCGATGATGAGCCTCGTGACCTCGTCGTCCTCGTAGGGAACGACGAGTTCGTTCAGGAACGTGCCGAGCGGGACGTCGGCCAGCGCCCACTGCGCGGCGGCGCGTTCGGCGTCGGAGGACGCCGCGCACCCGGCCAGTTCGTCTCCGCTGCGGAGCGGAGTCGCCTTGGCCATGAGGTCGACGAGACCGTCGAACGTGTACCCGGTTCCCGCGACTCCGTGACTGTAGGTGGTCATTCCAATTCTTCCTCTGCCTTCGCAAGAACAGCAAACTCCTCGTCGGGCGAATTGGCAACGAGGTGATGGCGGCTGTACAGGCCGAAGTACGCCATGAAGGCCGCGAATGCGATCAGCGTCCAGAGTGCGGCGACCGGATCGACGAGGAAGGTGGCGATCACCGCGGCGGCGGCGATGACGAGCGCGAACGACGTGGTGACGATGCCGCCCGGGGTGCGGTACGGCCGCTTCATCTCCGGCTCACGCCTGCGGAGGACGATGTGGCTGACCATCATCAGCACGTAGCTGACGGCCGCGCCGAACACCGCCATGTTCAGCAGCATCGCGCCTTCACCGGTGAGCGACAGCACGAACCCGATGACACCCGGCACGATGAGGGCGAGAGTGGGCGCCTTCCGTGAGTTGGTGATCGACAGACTCGTCGGCAGGTAGCCGGCGCGGGACAGCGCGAACGTCTGCCGCGAGTAGGCGTACATGATCGAGAAGAAGCTGGCGACGAGGCCGGCCAGTCCGATGTAGTTGACGACCTTGGCCGCGGTTCCGTCACCGAGCGCCTCGACCAGCGGATTGCCGGACGTGGACAGGCTCTCGGCACCCAGCGCTCCGGTAGCGAGGAACAGGACAGTTGCCCCCGTGACGATGAG